>CBESNZ010000160.1:0-7565 GCA_965531045.1 uncultured Acidimicrobiales bacterium | reverse complement strand
GACGGCGGCATGATCGCGCGGAATCAATAACTTTGACGCACTCTCAGCTTCGTCGCTGGCGCTCCTCGGGCCTCGATGCTGATCGCCAAGCGCCGAGCCGATGCCTCATCCTTCGGCATCTCCCTTTCACCTGGTGTCGGCTGATGAGCACCTTGGTTGCTTCAATAGAAAACGCATCTGGTGCGGTGTCTTGGGATTGCCTTGTACTTGGCGTTGCCGCCGAGCGTCCAGAGGGCGCCGTCCACTTGGCCGCTGTTGACGTGGTGGCCCCGGTCCTGGAGCGCCTCGACGAGGAGTTCGACGGCGTGGAGCCCGACCGCCCGGATCTCGACCTCCTCGGGTGAGCCGCTGGGGATGTCCTCGACGGCTTCGATGCGAGCGAGGAGGGCGTCGTCGAAGGCGAGGACGCCCTCGACCCGCAGAACATGGGGGACGAGGTTGTCGGCGAACATCGTGAGGCGGTCGAGGTCGTCGAACCGGCCGAGCCCGACGTGGTCGAACGCCACGGCAACGTCGTACGGGGTGATCTGCGCCCGCTTGTACAGCGGCACGTCGAACCCTCGATACGGATGAACATCGTGAAAGTACGGGAGTCGGTCGAGCGTCTGGGCAAACGTTTCGGCCGAGTGGTCGGCCGACTCGATGAGGGAGACAAAGCTGCCGGCGAAATCCGTAGCGACTAACGCACCGAGATCGGCGAGGGCAGTGGCGAAGTGCGCCATGAGTTCTTCCTGCAGCCCGCCGTCGAGCTCTTGGCCAAAGATCTGGGAGCAATCTGTGGTGGTGACCCGAGCGAGGCGTTCAGATGTGAGGGCTCCGGTGGCCGAGACGTAGTCGCGCAGAGAGGCAGCGACGGTGTGATAGCCGCTGTGACCTGGGCGTTTGCGGATGTACGGAAAGTACCCCGACCCGAAGTTGATGGCATCGAGGGCGACCACAAACGAGGCGGTTGCCTCGGCGTCGTCGAAGGCTTGCCGACCGGGATCGCCGCTGTCGTCGTCGATCATCGCCACGGGAAAGTCGGCGGCAAACGCCGCGAGTCGGTCGGGATCGAGTCGCACGTGTTCGGCGAGTTCGGCGACTCTTGCCGCGGTCGCACGGATGGTGTTGAGCATGCCAATACCCTATGAGGATGGCTCTACGCACCGGTCTCGAGGAACGCGCTTCGGCTTGGATGAACGCCGATCCCGATCCGGTCACGGCGGCTGAACTGAAACGGATGATCGACGAAGGTCTCGACGACGAGGTTGCTGCATCCTTCGCCGGTCGGCTTCGCTTCGGGACCGCCGGTCTACGCGGTCCGCTCGGCCCCGGCCCCATGCGTATGAACCGGATGGTCGTTGCCCAAACCGCCCGGGCGCTGATGCAATACCTCGACCCCAACCCCACCGTCGTCATCGGCTACGACGCCCGCACCAACAGCGAAGTGTTCGCCCGCGATACCGCCGACATCGTGGTGGCCCACGGCGGCCGGCCGAAGTTGGCAACCACCGTGGTGCCGACGCCACTGCTGGCATTCGCCGTGCGGCACTACGACGCCGACCTGGGTGTGATGGTCACGGCGAGCCACAACCCTCGCCAGGACAATGGCTACAAGGTGTATCTCGCCGACGGCGCGCAGCTGTCGCCGCCCCACGATGCCGCCATCGAGGCATTGATGGACGAGGTCGATCCGCTCACGGCCTTGGCCGGGCTCCGATCTGGCGCCGGCGTCGAGGAGATGGGGCCCGAACTGTTGGCGGCCTATCTCGATCAGGTCACGTCGGTGGCAGACCTTTCGGGCCTGCGGGTGGCCTACACGCCGTTGTGCGGTGTTGGCTACCAGTCGTTCGCCCGAGCGGTCGAACCCACGGGGGTCACGCTGCTACCCGTGGCCAGTCAGGTCGACCCCGATCCCGATTTTCCCGGTCTGCCCTTCCCGAACCCGGAGGAGCCGGGCGTGCTCGATGCACTCATCCAGCTCGCTGATGAAGAGGCGGTCGACGTCGCGATCGCCCACGACCCCGATGCCGACCGGCTGGCTGCCGTCTTCCCCACCGCGGAAGGCGGTTGGCAGATGCTCACGGGCAACCAGCTCGGGGCGATCCTGGCCGACCATCAGTTCGAAGTGACCTCTGGAACCGATCGACTCGCCGCGACCACCGTCGTCTCGTCGCAGCTCCTCGCCAAGCAGGCGGCGGCAGCGGAGGTCGAGTTTGCCGAGACGCTTACCGGATTCAAGTGGGTGATGCGCCCCGCCATCGAGGCGCCGGACAAGACCATGGTGTTCGCCTACGAGGAAGCCCTCGGCTATGCCGTGCACCCCTTGGTGCGCGACAAGGACGGCATCACCGCAGGCTTGGCGCTACTCGAACGGGTGGCCGCATTGCGCCGGCGAGGTACCACGGTCTTCGACCGGCTCGATCAGCTCGCCGAGCAATTCGGCCTGCACGTCACGGGCCAGCAGACCCAGCGCTTCGAAGGTGCCGACGCTCGCGCCGACATGACCGAGGCCATGAACGTGCTGCGTCAATCCCCGCCGGCGGAGATCGGCGGCAGCCGGGTCGTCGACATCACCGACTTTGCCGACCGAGAAGGCCCGAAAACCGATCTTTTGCGGTTCGACCTGGCCGATGGCTCGCGGGTCCAGATTCGCCCCAGCGGCACCGAGGCCAAGATCAAGGCCTACATCGAGGTCATCACCGAAGTTGCCGGGAGGGCCATCGACGAGGTTCGGCGAGAGGCCGGCGCCCGACTCGAGGTGCTGCTCTCCGCCGCAGCGGATCTGTTGCAACCCTGAGGCACACGGTACGGGCTATTCCATTCGCCCGAACTGGCGATCGCCGGCGTCGCCAAGGCCGGGAACGATGTACGCGTTCTCGTTGAGATGACTGTCGATCGCGGCGGTGACGATCGTGAGATCGTGCTGCGCCCCGACGACGGTCGCGATACCTTCGGGGGCCGCGAGGACGCTGGCGACCGTGATGTGGCCCACGTTGGCCTCGATGAGCAGCGATACGGCATGCAGCAGCGACCCGCCGGTCGCCAACATCGGATCGAGTACGAGTACCGGGCACCCCAGCAGGTCGTCGGGCACCGTGTTGACGTACGCAGCCGTCTCGAGCGTCGTCTCGTCGCGGCGGAGTCCGACGAAGCCGACGGTGGCGTCGGGCAGCAGTTCGAGCGCGGCATCCAACATGCCCAGGCCCGCTCGCATCACGGGAACGATGAGCGGGAGGTTCGACATGGCGACGCCATGCACATCGGCGAGGGGCGTGGTCACGGTGCGCAACTCGGTCGACCATCCTCGCAGCGCCTCGTAGACGACAAAGCGCGAAAGGTCGTGCAACGCCGACCGAAAGTGGGCGTTGGTCGTGGTTTGATCGCGCAGTGTGGTCAGGCGTTCCTGCGCGAGGGGATGGTTGACGACAGTGGTCATGGGCGTTTCTCCAAATACCGGTAATACCAACGAGCTCGATCGAGTGCTGCGACGGCGCGGTCGGCGGTCGCGTAACACAGACGGCCCCCTTCGCGAACCGCTTTGACACCTGGGTTTTCGCGACCCGCAACCGCCATTTCGGTGCACACCAGAATGGGCTTGCCGTGTTCGGCGGACGCGGCGGCGGCCGCTTCGGCATACAGGGTGTCCTGCCGGTCGTGGAACGCCGTGATGCGTTCGAGGCCGTGGTCGGGGAAGAACGGGCCGTTCTTCATCATCGTCGATTGGTTCGACTGAATCGCGAAGCCGAGGTAGATCACCGCATCGATTCCGGGGTGGCCGGCGACCATGTTCAACACCAACGGAATTGTCTCTCGCGTTTCGCCGCCGGCCAGATCGATCGGGTTGTTGTGGCTCCAACGAGGGGGCAGGTGCTCGTTGAGCGCTTCGGTGAGATCATCGGGCAGGGGAGTGAGCTCGAGTTCGGAACGCGTTATGGCGTCGGCGGCCATGACGCCCCAACCGCCGGCGGTGGTGAGCACGGCAACCCGGTCGCCGCTGGGTTTTGGCTGTGTGGCAAGCGTGGCGGCGATCTCGAACGCCTGCTCGACGTCGGTGGCCCGAATCAATCCCGCCTGTCGACACATTCCGTCGAACACGACGTCGTCGCTCGCAAGGGCGCCGGTGTGGGAGGCGGCGGCTCGTTGCCCACCTGACGTTGCCCCGCCCTTGAGAACCACGACAGGCATCCGTGCCGCGACAGCCTTGGCACGGTCGAAGAACTCTCGACCGTCCTCGATGCCCTCGACGTAGATCAGGGCGACGTCGGTATCGGGGTCGTCGGCGTAGTACTCCAGATAGTCGGCGATACCGAGCTGCGACGCGTTGCCCGCCGAGATCGCGTGGCTGATGCCCACACCGGTGTGCACCGAAAGATTCTCGAAACTCGACACGAAGTTGCCGGACTGACTGGCGATGCCGATGCGCCCAACGGGCGGCATGGGAGCCACGATCTGGGCGCACAGGCCGATGCCGGGCGACACGACACCTTGGCCGTTGGGCCCGGCCATCACGACGCCGAGCTCGTCGCACAGAGCCACCAGCCGAGATTCAGCAGCCCTGCCGTCCTCACCGGCTTCGCCATAGCCGCCGGCGGCCATGAAGACGGCCTTGACGCCGCGACTGGCACAGTCGCGAATCAGCTGTTCGTTCAGGGCGGGCGGCGTGCAGACGAAGACCAGATCGACTTCGTCTTGCGGCAGGTCGAGCGCCGAGGCCAGCACGGGAACGCCGAGTACCTCGCCGGCCTCGCGGGCCAGGCCGAACATCTTGCCTTTGTAGCCCGACGCCAAGATGTTGTGGATGCTCACGAACCCGAACTTGCCGGGGTGCGAGGACGCTCCGGCGACGACGACGCCCCGGGGGTTGAAGAGGGGTTCGAGACTGCTCATGCCCGAGCACCCGTTCGTTCGACGAGCGCGTCGACGGCGACCGGTTTCCCGTCGACGATGATGAGCGGGTTGAGATCGACCGAAACGATGCTGGGATCGGAGGCGGCGAGTTCGGAGAGCGCAACGAGGACATCGGCCACGGCTTCGCGGTCGACGGCCGGTTCGCCACGGAAGGCGTCGAGCAGCTTCTGCGAGCGGAGCTGATCGACCATGTCGTGCGCGTCGACCCGATCGATCGGAACCAGGCGGAATGCCACGTCGGCGATCGACTCGGCCAACACGCCGCCGATGCCCAACATGATGGTCATGCCGAACTGCGGGTCGGTGGCCAAGCCGGCGATGAGTTCGCGTTTGCCATCGACCATCGTGGACAACAACACGGTGACCTCGCCATCATCGGGCGTGGCGGCCGCCAGCAGCGCGTCGACGGCGGCGAGCGCCTCGTCAGCCGAGGAAAGCCCGAGTTTGACGAGGCCTCGCTCGCTCTTGTGGGCGATGGTGTCGCCGCAGAGCTTGGCGACGAGTGGGAACCCGAGCGTGGGAATCGCTTCGGCTGCGCCAGCGCGGTCGGCGGCGAGGGCAAACGGCGAAACCGCAACGCCGGCGGCGGTCATGACGACGCGCGAATCGGCCTCGGACAACGTGTGAGAAGGGGTTGCGGCGACAGACATCGTCCCCGGGTTTACCAGTACCCGCAGGTGTTCCCTCAACCAGGCCGGTTTCGCCTCGACTCGTCTCCCGGCTCAGCGACCAATTTGCTGCCGGGGACTCAAACGTCTCCTGGATGAAGGGGTATTGGGATGACCACCCATACCTGCCACTGGTTACTACGGCTCATATGGCCCTGTCCTTTAGAGATTCTGTCCTTTAGGGATTCTGTCCTTTAGGGATTCTGTCCTTTGGGGATTTATCGAACGCCTTGCAGCCAGTTGTCCGCCGGGTAGTCGGCGTCGCGCTCGATCATGTGGAGGGTGTAGGCGTGGCGGGGGAGCGCACTGCGGTTTGGCTCGGAGGCGTGGGGGAGGGTGCCGTGAAGCACCACGAGGGTTCCGGCTTCCACCTCCAACGGCACTTTGCCGGACGTGTCGTACGGCGTGGCGTCGAACACCTCCATGGTGGTTCCGGCGCCAGTGTCGTTGCGGCGGAACCTCGTGCGGGCCGGTTGGGTGTGCTCTCCCGGGATCGCCCAAAGGCAACCGTTTTCGATGGTGGCATCGTCGATGGCCAGCCAGAAACCGACGACGGACTGGGGCTCGGTCCACAGAAAGGGGTGGTCGGTGTGCCAGGTGACCTCGCCGCCCAGTCGAGGGGGCTTGAAGATGTACATCGACTGCAACAGCACCGGGTCGGCGAACCCCAGATCGGCAGCCAGGCCGAGGAACTTCGGCGAGCGCGAGAACTCGGTGAAGACGGGATCGAGGTTGTGCAGGTTGTGGCCGACCTTGTTGATCGCCACCGATCGGTCGACCAGGAGGTTGCCGTCGGGGTCGAGCGCGCCGTCCTCGAAGAAATAGCGGATCTTGTCGCCCGACGAGAGGAAGTAGTCGTCTTGCGCGTGCGTGTGCGCCGTGGTGGAAAACACCGTGGCCACCTCGCTCGGATCGAACGCCGCAACCAATTCGGCCATATGGGCGCGAAGCGCAGCGACCTCGCTCTTGGGGCAGAACTCGGGCAAGACCAGGTAGCCGTCTCGCTCCCACGCCGACAGTTGGTCGGCGGCGAGGCTCAATGGTCTCCTCGGCGGTAGATCATGCCGTCGGCTGCGGGCATGCGGAGTTTGCGGACGAAGAAGACCAACACCAGCAGCGTGATGACGTGGGGGATGACCGCCGGGATCTGGGTGGGCACGGTGTCGGTCAGGGTGTACCAGAGGGTGAATCCGACTGCCGTGACCCCGGTGAGCACGGCGCTGAGCATGCGTCGTTGCCAGAGGTTGCGCACGGCGAGCAGGCCCAGCGCGATGGCCGTTACCAACAGCAACGAGTGGACGGCGTCTGGATCGTTGAGTCGAACCGAGCGGGGGAACTCGAACAACAGGCTGCCGAGCGCGGTGCCGACCGGACGCCAGTTGCCGAAGATCATCGTGGCGAGGCCGATGAAGCCGCGACCCTGTGTCTGGCCTTCCTTGTAGAAGTTCGTCATCTCGGTGACGAGGAACGACCCTGCGAATCCGGCCAGCGCCCCGCTGATGAGCACGCCGGCGTACTTGTACAGGTAGACGTTCACGCCCTGGGATGCCGCCGCGACGGGATCTTCGCCGCACCACCGCAGACGCAGCCCGAAGCGGGTGCGCCACAACAGCCAGACGGTGAACGGGATCAGCGAGTACGCGAGGACCGACAGGTACGAAATGTCGACGAAGAGCCCGCGCACCATCGAGGCGGCGTCGCTGACGAAGAAAATCTCCCAGTCCGATATCGACCCCAGCAGGTCGATTCCGCCGGGACCGCCCGCGAGAATCGGAAAGTCGAAGTCGCCGACGCTGTTGACCCGCGGCGACTGCGAGATCGATCCACCGGCCATATCGGTGAATATCGAGTCGCTGAGGAACCTCGCCAGCCCGGGGGCGACGAGGTTGATGGCGACGGCGGACACGATGTGATCGACGCCGAAGGACACCGTGGCGACCGCGTGCACGAGTCCGCCGAGTCCGCCGCCGATGATGCCCATGAGTAGGCCCATCCATGGACCCCCGA
>CBESNZ010000159.1:0-7583 GCA_965531045.1 uncultured Acidimicrobiales bacterium | reverse complement strand
CGCACCGCCGAGCCCGCCGACCGAGCGATAGTCGTCGACGGAGAGCTCGCCGCTCTGGTTCACCTCGTAGGTCTCGGTGAGTGCGTACTGGAGCAGCGGAAGCCCGGCCGCGCGCTCGCGCATGTCGCCGACAAGGAGTTGCGTGAGTTCCTCGGCAACCAAGACGCCCACCTGTGCCGCTGGCCCGACGATGGCTTCGACCTGGGCCTCGAAGTCGGCCAGGTGCTCGTCCGCGGTGAGATGGTGGAGCGTGGCCAGTGCCCCGGTGAGGCGTTGCCACACCGATCCGTCGGACTCGCCGTGGTAGGCGCGGGCCATGTGCAAGAACGTGGCCGGTGCATAGGCATCGGCAAGGACGAGCGCCCACGCGTCGTCGAGCAACACATACCGTTCGAGTGCGCTGAGGGGCTCGAGGTCGGTTTCGTCGAGCGATAGCAAACGGGCCTCGGGGTGTTGCACCCGGTAGTAGCCGGTGCTCTCAGCGTTGAGTACAGGTAGCGACGCAGAGGGTGGTGCGGCCAGCGTGGTGCTGTCGGTGAGGAGCAGGCGTTCGGTGAGTCCGTCGACGCGGGTTTGCATCGGGATCTGCCAGCTCGCATCGTCGTCGGGACCGGGGAAGTACCGGAATCGGCTCTGGGACAGCGACCGTTGGCCGTCGTCGTCGGCGTAGCTCACGAGCGGTACGCCACCTTGGAATATCCACCCGGCCATGAGCTCGCGAACCGGTTCGCCGGTCGTCTCTTCGAGGGCGGCCCACAGGTCGTCGGTCTCGGTATTGCTGAGCTGATGACGATGGAGGTAGTGGCGAATGCCGTCGCGAAACTCGTCCTCACCAAGGTATTGCTCGAGCATGCGGACGACCGAAGCGCCCTTCTCGTAGGTCAGCACGTCGAACATGCCCTCTGCCTCCGCCGGCGAGGTGACGTCGTACTCGACGGGCCGGGTGGACTCCAGCGCATCGATGTCGTACGCCATTGATTTCGAGAGACCAAAGTCGACCCAGCGGTTCCAGTCGGGCCGGTATTGGTCGGTCGCTTTGGTTTCCATGAAGGTGGCGAAGGCCTCATTCAACCAGATGCCGTTCCACCAGCGCATCGTGACCAGGTCGCCGAACCACATGTGGGCGAGTTCGTGATTGACGACATCGGCGATGCGCTGCAGCTCGGGCTGGGTCGCCTCGTGCGGATCGGCGAGCAGAGCGATTTCGCGGAACGTGACGCACCCCAGGTTTTCCATTGCGCCGAAGGCGAAATCGGGGATCGCGACCAGGTCGACCTTGGACCCGGGGTAGGGGATCGCGTAGTACTCGGTGAAGTAGCGAAGCGCTTTCTCGGCGACGTCGAGGGAGAACGCGCACCGTTGCTCCTGGCCGGGACGATGGATGACCCGCAACGCGATGCCATCGACGTCGATGGGGTCGCTCGCCTCCAACGGACCAACCACAAATGCCACCAGGTACGTGGACATGGGGATCGTGTCGTCGAAGTGCACGGCAACCCGGCCGTCGGGTTGCGACTCGCGCCCGATTTCGCTGCTGTTGCTGATCGCCAGGAGGTGCGGGTCGACGACGAGGGTGACGCCGAAGCTCGCCTTGAAGTCGGGCTCGTCGAAACAGGGAAATGCGCGCCGCGCATCCGTGCTCTGAAACTGGGTCGTGGCAATCGTGTGTTCTGCGCCCGCTTCGTCGGTGAAGGTGCTTCGATAGAACCCGCGTAGTTGATCGTTGAGCACGCCGGTGAAGGTGAACTCGAGCACCGCGGGTCCGGCGGGCGCCACTGCATCGAGCAACAGCGTCACCCGTTCGTTTGCGATGTCGGACTCGACCGACAGGTCGCGAGGCGCACCGTTTGACTCGGCGGCCGCCGGGTACGTGATCGTCGCGCTGGAGATCTCGAGGTCGAGTGCGTTGAGGGTGATGCGGTCGACCGGTTCGACAACGTCGACGTCGATCGTCGCCGTACCCCGAAATGTCGCTGCGGCGAGGTTCGGTTCGAGGACCAGGCGGTAGTGACGAGGCAGCACCTCGCGCGGTAGGCGATAGGGGTCGGTCAAGACGGCTCCAGAGACGTTTGGCGTTCGAGCAGCCTAGTGCGTTGGTCCGCCGGGCTGTTTCCGGGCCAACCCTTCGACGCGCGGATGCCCGCACGTTTGCGCAAGATTGTCCGGTTCAGCGCGCACGCGACCACGGGGGGTGGCCACGGCATCGAAGGGCAACAGAGTTGTCATCGAACCGTCATCGGGGCTGACTCTTTCGACACGGCGCATGCGCTTGTATGGAGGGAGGCAAAGCGGGAGTAGGGAAAAAGATGGCGTACCACCGAAATGACGAACTGACTTGGACTGCGGAAGACGCGGACTGGTCGGCATTCAGCGACGGACTCGATGTCGACGATGAGGCGTTCGCGAAGGCGATCATCGCCGGTCGACAGGCTGAGGTTGCCACGCACTGGTAGGGCGAACAAAACACGCTCGCACAACATGCTGGTGAGGTCACCAGGTTGGTCACGCATGTGATCGACCCGTACCGTGGTGCCCGCTTGAACTTACTCGCAGGGAGCACGCGTGCCAGCACCTACCTATGACGTCGTTGGCGTCGGAAATGCCATCGTCGATGTGATCGCGTCCGTCGACGATGGATTTATCGACGAGAACGGCTTGGTCAAGGGAGCAATGACCCTGATCGACCAGGATCGGGCCGAGTCGCTGTACGCCAAGATGCCGCCTGGGGTCGAGACCTCGGGCGGTTCGGCCGCCAACACACTGGCGGGCGTGGCGTCCTTCGGTGGATCCGGGGCCTACATCGGCAAGGTGCGCGACGATCAACTCGGCGACATCTTCGGCCATGACCTCCGTTCCATCGGCGTCACGTACGACATACCCCCGAGTACGGAAGGGCCATCGACGGCCCGTTGTCTCATCCAGGTCACGCCCGACGCCGAACGAACGATGAACACGTTCCTCGGCATCTCGGCCGTGCTCGAGTCCGACGACTATGACGATGCGATGGTGGCCGGCGGCAAGATCGTCTATTGCGAGGGCTACCTCTGGGATACCGAACCGGCCAAGGCGGCCATTCGCCACGCCATGGCGGTTGCCAGGCAGGCCGGCGGCCGGGTGTCGATGACGCTCTCGGATCCGTTCTGTGTCGATCGACACCGCGAAGAGTGGTTGGGGCTCATCGACGGCAACGTCGATGTTTTGTTCGCCAACGACGAAGAACTCTTGTCGCTCTTCCAAACCGACTCCCTCGATACCGCCTTGCAGGAGGTGTCGCCGATCGTTGAGATTGCGGCCGTCACCCTGGGAGCCGAAGGATCGGTCATCGTGACCGGCGGCGACCGCCTCGCGGTTGCGGTCGAACCGGTCCAACGGGTCGTCGACACGACCGGCGCGGGCGACCTCTATGCCGCCGGCTTCCTGTTCGGCCTGGCGAACGACTTGCCGTTGGCCGAGTGCGGTCGGCTCGGAAGCCTCGCCGCAGCCGAGGTCATCAGCCATGTCGGGGCTCGCCCGCAACGGTCGCTTGCCGCCCTCATTTCCTGACGCACGCGCGAACCCGCAGCCTGGACAGCGTAAATAATAGTCGTTATGATGCCGCCGTGGATTCCGCAGACAACACCCGCGACGCGCTCTTGGGCGCGGCGGTCGCCGTGTTCGCCGAGCGGGGCTATGAGGGCGCTGGCGTCGCCGAGATCGCCCGCCGGGCCGGGCTGACGACAGGCGCCATCTACAGCCGCTACACGGGCAAGGCCGAGCTGTTGCTCGACGCCATCGAGCAACACATGCCCGAAGAGATCAGCCACCTCCTCCGTGGAGGTACCGGCAACGAGAGCACCGCCGAACTGCTGAGCGCCGTGGGCGTCCATCTGGTCGACGAGACCAACACCGCCGAAGGACTTCTGCTCGAGGCCGTGGTCGCCTCTCGGCGGTCGCCCGACCTCGCCGACATGCTGCGCCACCGGCTTGCGCAAGAGGACGCCGACTTCGCCAAGCTGATCGACCACGGCAAGGACGAGGGGCAGATCGACCCCGACCTCGACACCAGCGCGGTCGTGCGGCTCTGTCAGGCCATCGGCCTCGGCATGCACGTCTATGGCGCAATCGGCGCGGAGATGCCCAATTCAGCCGACTGGGCTGCTGTCGTCGAACGCCTGTTGCTCGCCGCAAAACCGCCTGCACCGTCCTGAACCGCACCGTCCTGAACCGCACCGTCCTAAAATTTGGAGCACACCGATGACCGACCAGTACACCTCTGACAACGACGCCGACGACGGCTACACCGCAGACGCCGCGATTCTCGGCCGCGACGGCGTGAGCGACATCGACCTGATCTGCGAGGCCGCGGCGGAGTACGCCGGCTCGAGCGGTGACGAGCACTCGGTCGTCGACAACGCCGAGGCCATCTTTACGTGGAACTACGAAAAGGGTGAGCGCCCCAGGTTGGAGCGGTTGTACGAGAAGGCGAAGACCTCGCAGTGGAATGCGGAGATCGACCTCGACTGGAGTATCGAGGTCGACCCCATGACCGCCTTCTCCATCTTCTCCGAGCTCGGACCCGAACGTTCATCGTTCACCGACGGCGACTCGCCCATCAAGAACTGGGGCGACAAAGAGTGGTCCGAGTTCAGCTACGAGTCGCTGTCGTGGCGCTTGAGCCAGTTTCTCCACGGCGAACAAGGTGCGTTGCTGTGTACCGCCAAGATCGTCGAAACCGTCCCGTGGTACGACGCCAAGCTCTACGCGTCCACCCAGGTGGTCGACGAGGCGCGCCACGTCGAGGTGTTCGCAAAATACCTCGACACCAAGGTCGGTTCGAGCTACCCGATCAACCCCCACCTCGGTTTGCTGCTCGACGACATCATCTCGGACTCGCGGTGGGACATGACCTACCTGGGTATGCAGATCATGGTGGAGGGGCTGGCCCTGGCGGCGTTTGGATTCATGCGCCAGATGACCGAGGAGCCGCTGCTGAAGGAACTGCTGCGCTACGTCATGTCCGACGAGGCCCGCCACGTGGCCTTCGGCGTCTTGTCGTTGCAGGAGTTCTACCAAGACCTGAATCAGGCCGAGATTCGCGAGCGGCAAGAGTTCACCTTCGAGGCGGCCGTCCGGATGCGCGATCGGTTCCTGCAGCAAGAAGTGTGGGAGAGGATGGGTGTGCCGCAGAAGCCGATGATGGAGCGGGCGTTGAACCTCCCGGAAGAACAGAAGATCTTCCAACAGATGCTGTTCTCGAAGATCGTCCCCAACTGTAAGAAGCTCGGCTTGCTCGACGCCGGCGATGGTTGGTTGCGCGATCGCTTCACCGACATCGGCGTGATTCAGTTCGAGGACTACGTCGACACCGCCGATGAGTTCGAAGACTTCTCGATCGAAAACACCGAAGTCCCGGCGTAGCCCTCGATGAGCGACTACAGCTGCTTCGACGTCAGCGAATCCGGCCATGTTGCCCATGTGCAGCTGAGTCGGCCCGACGAGTTGAACTCGATGAACCGCGCGTTCTGGGTCGAGCTGCCCCGGATCATCAACGACATCAGCGATGCGGGTACGGCGCGGGCGATCGTGCTGTCGTCGACCGGGCGCCATTTCACCGCGGGCATGGATCTGTCGGTCTTCGGTTCCCCCGACCTCGCCGGCGATGCGCAGGCGGAGGTCGGTCGTCAGCGAGCGCAACTGCGAATGACCGCGCTTCGATTGCAGGAATCGTTCTCGTGCCTGGAGAAGGCCCGCATGCCCGTACTCGCGGCTATCCAGGGCGGCTGCGTCGGCGGCGGCGTCGACATGGTCTCCGCCTGCGACATGCGATACGCCACCGAGGATGCTTGGCTTTGCATCCAGGAAATCAACATCGGCATGACGGCCGACGTCGGCACGCTGCAGCGCTTGCCCAAGATCATCCCGGAGGGGGTGGTGCGCGAGATGGCCTACACCGGCCGTCGTATGTCGGCCCAGCGCGCCTACGAAGTCGGCCTCGTCAACCAGGTCTTCGCGACGCACGAGGAGCTCGTCGACGGCGTGCTCGACATTGCAGCGGAGATCGCGTCGAAGTCACCACTCGCGGTGTGGGGTTCGAAGGAGATGATCACCTATGCGCGGGACCATTCGACGGCTGATTCACTGAACTACGTCGCCACCTGGCAAACAGGCATGTTTCAGCCGCCCGACATGCTCGAATCGTTCGCTGCACAAGCGGAGAAGCGCGACCCCGTGTTCGAGCCATTGCTTCCCGTGCGCGACGAACTCTGACCGGGCCCGCGCCTGTGAGTACTGGCCGATCAGTACTGGCCTATCGGTACTGGCTGGAGTGTTCGCCGAGGCGGACGAGCGCGGCGCTGACCCAGCTGCCGAGCGGCTCCCACAGGGCGTCGAGGCTCGGGCCATCACCGAGTTCCTGCTCGTCGAGGGTGCAGACACCGTTGTAGGCCACCTCGAAGGCATAGTCGGGCTTGTCGTCGGGGTCGTCGCCATAGATCGTCTCGACCGTGGGATTGTCCCGCTCGAGTTGCGTGGCGCGCAGTTGCGGCCCGGTGGCCGGAAGCGGCTCGAGCAGGTCGACGATCGTCGGTAGGCTCCGCAGCTCCTGCACCCGCAGCACAACCTCGACCGCGATCAACGGCGGGTCGTTCAATTCATTGCCGCTCACCCATTGGCGATACGCGGTCTGCGATGCGGAGGACCACTGCAGGGTGATGTCGGTTCGCACGCTCGCCGGCACCGTCTCGCCCGGCAACGCATAGGACGTACTCCAGGTGAGATCGCCGAGGAGAAGGTCGCTCTGAAACCTCTCGTCGACGACCGTCCGTTCGAGGTGGACGTCTTCCAACGCTTGACGCAGTGAGCCGACTGCGTCGGCAAAAATGTGATCGAGCACGTGATCCACCGTAGCCAGCATGGGTCGAGTTGAACGTGTCGAAAAACGGTGATTGGATGCCGGACCAGCTGATGGTCGGCGGCATCTCGCCGAAGACGGCCGTGCCGCTGCGGTCAACGCGCTGTCCGTTCGCACCCATCAACAATCGAGAGCGAGGAATTCGGTGAGTCCAACCGCAATCGAAGCATCCCAGCTACGAAAGTCGTTCGGCGACATCGAAGCGGTGCGCGGTGTCGACCTCCACGTGCAGTCGGGCGAGATCTATGGCTTTCTCGGTCCGAACGGTGCCGGCAAGTCGACGGTCGTGAAGATGCTGTGCACGTTGTTGTTGCCCACTGCCGGATCGGCCAGCGTGCTCGGTCTCGATGTCGTGAAACAAGCCGATGAGCTGCGGCTTCGTATCGGCGTCGCGCTCCAGGAAGCGTCGCTCGATGAGCGCCAGACCGGCCGCGAAATCTTGCGATTGCAGGGCCGGCTCTACGGGCTGCACAAGGGCGAGATCGACCAACGCATCGACGAGCTCTCGGTGCTCATCTATGTCGAAGCCATCGACCGGTTCATCGGCACGTACAGCGGAGGCATGCGGCGACGGCTCGACTTGGCTGCGTCGCTGATGCACAACCCCGAGTTGCTCTTTCTCGACGAGCCGACAACCGGGCTCGACCCGGCGGCCCGAGTGCGAGTGTGGGACGAGGTGAAGCACATCAACCAC
>CBESNZ010000158.1:0-7638 GCA_965531045.1 uncultured Acidimicrobiales bacterium | reverse complement strand
GTGGTCGAAGTTGGGGTGCTGGGCCGATTCGATGCCACCAACGTCGTCTCGGCCGATGTCGCGGTTGTCACCACCATTGGTTCGGATCATGCCGAGGGTTTCGACGGCAGCGACGAGGAGCGCCGGCGCCACGTGGCAACCGAGAAGGCCGGCATCATCGAGGTTGGGGCCCCACTCGTGCTGGGCCGCATCGCGGAGGAACTGCTTCCCACGTTCGCCGCCGAATCTCCCGGGTCGATCGTGCGACTCGGTGCCGACCTCAACGTCACCAACAATCAGTTGGCCGTCGGGGGTCGACTCCTCGATATCGCCACCACCCGGGGCCTGTATGACGATGTTTTTCTCGCGCTGCACGGAGCGCACCAGGGCGACAACGCCGCGGTGGCGATCGCTGCGGTCGAGGCGTTCTTCGATCGGGCGCTCACCGACGAAGTGGTCGCCGAGGCTTTCGCCGAGGTCGACCTGCCCGGACGGGCCGAGGTGGCCCTGGCTGAGCCCCTCGTACTGCTGGACGCTGCGCACAGTCCAGAGAGCGCGGCAGCCATCGCGCGCATGGTGCGTGACGACTTCGCCAGCGGCGATCAGCGATACCTCGTACTCGGGGTTCTGCAGGGGCGCGATCTGACGGAACTGCTCCGCTCCTTCGAAGCGCCGCTCGCAACCATGGTCATTGCGTGCGCCCCCGACAGTCCCCGAGCGGTGTCGGCAGCCGATCTCGGTGCGGCCGCGACCGCTCTCGGGTGCACGGTCGAAGTGGTGAGCAGCGTGGCGGCAGCCACCGAACGGGCGCTCTCCCTGGCCGATGTGACCGATCTGGTGTTGATCAGCGGGTCGTTCTACACCGTCGGAGAAGCCAGAACTTTCTTCGTCGAAGAAGCGCTGCAGGACAACTCGTAGGCCGAATCGCCCCCACACGTCTCGCAACTCGCGCTTCACTCGTAGGTACGGCGACTCATTTGGCCCATCGTCTGGTGAAAACCGCTCAAGATTTTGGCCCGAACACGCCGATGATCTCGATGTGAAACTTCCGTCATTCCTCCGGCTGCGACGCAGCGACCGCACGTCACGGGCCGCGGCTTTGCCCGAGTACGCCCTCGTGTTCTCCCTCATCGCAGCTGGTTCGGTTGGCGCCTTCCAGATGCTCGAAGATCGTGGCGGCGAGGCCGTCGACAACAACGCGTCGGCGATCGGCGCCCTTCCCGAGGTGCAGAGTCTCTACGACGCCCAGGTGGAGCACGGCGTGCTCACCACCGGCGTAACCACGCCTCCGACCACGGTCGCGTCGACGGTGACGACGACGGCACCCTCAACCACCGCTGCACCTGTCACCACGGTCCCGGTCGTGCTGACGGCAACGATCAGCATGGTCGACGTCTCGACCAAACTCAGCTGGGGCACCCATCCCGGCGTCACGGTCACGCTCGTCGACCAGGACGGCAATCCGATGAGCGGCGCAGAGGTGGTGCTGTCGGTACCGAAGAGCTACGCAGCAGACGGGTACCAGAACAAGACGATCTATCTCAACAGCAGTGGGCAAAAGACCTACTACCGCGGCATCGGCTACTACACGTGGGAATACCCGTTCAACTTCAGCGTCGTGTCGGTGACCTACGGGGGCGACGACTACACGCTGTCCGGCACCACAACCCGGGCGATGACTCCGCTCTAGGTGGGCAGTCTCTCCGAGGGCAGTCTCTCCGAGGGCAGTCTCTCGGTGAGCCGTCTCTCCGGGAGTGGGGCCAAACCGAATCGACGGGGACCTGCGCCGGTACCCTGTGCGGATGAATCGCACCTTCGTCATCTGCAAACCCGACTCGGTCGAACGAGGTCTGGTTGGTGAAATCCTCGGTCGCTTCGAGGCCAAGGGCCTCAAGATCGTCGCCGCGCAGCTACGCCATCTCGATGCCGACCTGTTGGCCAAGCACTATGAGGAGCACGTCGGCAAGGGTTTCTACGACGACCTCGTCGACTTCATGAGCCGGAGCAACGCCTTGTGTGTCGTGCTCGAAGGACCCGACGACACGTTTGCGATCGTGCGCACGATGATGGGTGCCACCAATCCCGCCGAGGCTGCCCCGGGCACGATCCGCGGCGACCTCGGCACCCTCTTCACCGAGAACTTGGTGCACGGGTCCGATTCTGCGGAGTCTGCGGCGCGAGAAATCGCGCTCTTCTTCCCGGAGTTGTAGAACCCCGTTTGGACCCAAAGGGGTCCAAATCATCCCAGTACCTCGCGCGATGGGTAGTGGCTCGACCACGAGTGGTGAGGGTGGTGGAAAACGTCGCAAAATCAACGCCGCGCGTTGCAGTTTGATTACAACGACGATCTAGGATGCCCCCCGGAGTAGGGGTGCTGGTCGCCTTTACAAATGAGGGCTTCCCCAAAGAAGGCAGAACCGTTACATGGTTGAGATGTTCGGATCACTGGGTGCCGTGCTCGGTCGAGACATGGCAGTTGATCTCGGGACCGCCAACACGTTGGTCTACGTCCGAGGCGAAGGCATCGTGCTCGACGAGCCATCGGTGGTCGCGGTCAACGTGCTCGATGGGCGACCACTCGCCGTCGGCGCCGAGGCCAAGCGCATGATCGGGCGCACCCCCAGCCACATCCAGGCGATCCGTCCGCTCAAGGACGGTGTCATCGCCGACTTCGACATCTGCGAAAAGATGCTGCGGTACTTCATCCAGAAGGTGCACCACCGCAAGTGGGCAAAGCCCCGCATGGTCATCTGTGTACCGTCGGGAATCACCGGCGTCGAACGTCGCGCCGTGCAAGAAGCGGCCGAATTCGCCGGCGCCCGCAAACCCGCGTACATCATCGAAGAGCCAATGGCCGCAGCGATTGGCGCCGGCCTGCCGGTGCAAGAGCCGACCGGCAACATGATCGTCGACATCGGCGGCGGTACCACCGAGGTCGCAGTCATCTCCCTCGGCGGCGTCGTCACCAGCCAGTCGGCCCGCGTCGGTGGCGACGAGCTGGACGATGCGATCATCAACTACGTCAAGAAGGAATACAGCGTGGCGCTCGGCGAGCGCACCGCTGAAGAAATCAAGATCGCCCTGGGCTCGGCGTATCCGCTCGAGCAAGAACTGCGCGCCGAAATCCGAGGCCGCGACCTGGTAACGGGTCTGCCCAAGACCATGGTCATCGGTACGGTCGAAATTCGCGAAGCCATCGAAGAGCCGGTCGCCGCGGTCTGTGACGCCGTCAAGATGACGCTCGACAAGACGCCCCCCGAGTTGGCTGCCGACATCATGGAATCGGGCATCGTGCTCGCCGGCGGCGGTGCGCTGCTCACCGGACTCGCCGCTCGGCTGCACAACGAGACGGGTATGCCGATACGCATCGCGCCAGATCCGCTCTACGCCGTCGCCCTTGGATCGGGCCAATCGCTCGAAGAGTTTGAAGCCCTGAAGGGCATTCTCTTCTCTTCTGAGGGATAGTTCTTGGATGGCCTTGCCGCGACGAAGCGGACGTAGGCGCTACACGCTGTTGGTCCTGGTGCTGGCGGCTGTCACCCTGCTGACGTTGGACGCTCGGGGTTTCGGCCCCTTGGCATCGGCGCAGAGCGGAGTGCGCAACGTCCTCAGCCCGCTCCGCACTGGCGTGTCGGCAATCTTCAACCCCTTCACCGATGCGTGGCGCGGGGCATTCAACTACGACGACCTCGAGGCCGAGAACGCGGCGCTCCGGTCGCAACTCGACGCCCTCGAAGGAGCTGCGATCACCGACGCAAACGCCCGCGCCGAACTCGATGCCCTGAACGCGCAGCTCGGTATCGACTACTTGGCCGAGACCGAAACCGTCGTGGCTCGTGTCGCGGGTTCCGAGCTCGGAAACTTCTCGAAGTTTTCGGTCGAGATCGACCGTGGCTCCAGCACCGGGCTCGCGGTTGGCATGCCCGTCGTTACCGACGCCGGCGTGGTGGGCAAACTGGTTCGCGTGGACCGCGACCGCTCACTCGTGCAACTCATCTCCGACCCCGAGTTTGCCATCGGCGTCCGATTGGTGAGCTCGTCCAAGATCGGCCTCGGACACGGCAACGGAAGCGATGACCGAACGCTGATCGTCGACCAGGGAATAGCGGCAGACGTCGAGGTTGCCGTGGGCGAGGCGGTCGTCACCGGCGGACGCGCCAGCTTGTTTCCGCCTGGCATCCCCGTTGGTTTGGTCACGGCCGTCACGCTCGAGCTCGGCGCCGAGCAGCAGACGGTCCTGGTGTCGCTCACCGCCGACGTCGGCAATCTCGACTTCGTGTCGGTCGTGCTCTACGACTCGACTTCCACGACCGGCGAGATCGGCGAAGAGGCCCCGTTGCCGACGCTGCCGACTATTCCGGTAGCCGTGGAAACAACAATCCCCGGTCCGGCGGCGACTGGCGCGGGCACTTCGATCGAGTCGACCCCGAGCACCGAGGCCGCCGGATGACCGCGCTCCGGTTGGCGGCCGTCATCGTCGCGGGAGTGGTGGTGCAGTCGAGCCTGTTGAACGAGCTGCGAATTGCATCCGTCGCGCCCGATCTTCCGTTCCTGCTGGCCGTGCTCGCCGGCCTCTACGCCGGAGCCCACCGAGGAGCGGTGTTCGGCTTTTGGATTGGGCTGCTCTACGACATCGTGCTGCCGAGCCCGCTCGGGCTCGCAGCGTTGGCGGCGGGCGTCACCGCATGGGTTGTCGGCGTGGGCAAGGAAGCACTGATCAGCGAAGGTTGGGGTTTCACATTCCTCGGCGCCGCGTTCTCGACCGCTGCTGCGGTCGGACTCTTCGCCGTGGTCGGCGAGGTCTTTGGTGAGAGCGGGAACGTCTCGTCGGACCTCTGGCTCATCATGGCGGTCGTCGGACTCACCAGCTTGGTCATGAGTCCGGCAGCCCGGTTGCTGATGCGTTGGTGCTACGGCCCGCTCGAGCGGGTGAGCTGATGCTGCAAGAAGCCTCCCGTCTGCGCCTGCGGTTGTTGGGCATTGTCGCGCTCGCGCTGTTCGGCTCGATGTTCGGTCGCCTCTGGTTCGTGCAGGTGGTCGAAGCCGAGGTGCACCAAGAAGCGGCAACCGCCAACGTGCTGCGCGTTGTCACGATCGAGGCGCCCCGCGGTCGCATCTTCGACGTGAACGGCACGGTCATCGTCGACAATCGGGTGTCGAGCGTGCTCGTTGTCGACCGGCAGGAACTTCGCAACGCCGATCTCGAACCCGAAGAGCGCCAGGCCATGTTCACCCGCCTCGCCCGTGAGATCAACCGAGCCGGCGGGCTGATCAAGGCAAGCCTGCTGCTCAACTCGTTCGAAAATGTGAGCTACGGCAATCTTGAACAGGTGCCGGTCGCATGGGATGTCGACGACGGGTTGCTCGTGTTCGTGGGTGAACGCTCAGACGAGTTTCCCGGCATCTCCGTGCAACAACGTTTGGTTCGTACGTACCCGTACGGGCCGCTCGCCGCCCACCTACTCGGCTACACCGGTTCGGTGACCTCCGGTGAACTCGAAAAAATCAATGACTTCTGGCGGGCCGCGGAACAATCGAACCCGAAGCCATACGAAGGGCGCGACTCGATCGGCAAGACGGGGATCGAGCTGTTGTTCGAGGACCACCTGCGCGGCGTGCCCGGCGAGCGGGTGTACGAGGTCGACAAGAGCGAGAACGTGGTACGGGAACTCCTCGACCGCCACCGCGACCCCATCCCCGGCAACGATGTGTACCTCACGATCGACGTCGCCGTGCAGTCGCACGTCGAGTCCGAGCTCGAGCAAGCGTTGATCGAGGCTCGCACACAAACGCCGGAGCCTGGCGAGCCTGCATTCGACGCGCCGGCGGGCTCGGTCGTGATGACCGACCCGAGCAACGGTCAAGTGCTGGCCATGGCGTCGTATCCCACGTACAACCCCGCGGATCTGGTCGACGGCGTGTCCGGCGAAGAGTGGGCCGACCTGACCGACCCCGTGAACAACTCGCCGATTCTCAACCGGTCGATTCAGTCGACCTATGCGCCGGGCTCGACGTTCAAGCCGATCACGGCGTACGCGGCGCTGACCGAAGGAGTGTTCGGTTCGTCGCCCAGCTTGCCCTCCGCCGCCGCATTCATACCCGACCCGGGTTTCTTCGAGTTGAAGCCATGTGAGGGCGACAAGTGCATCTTCTACAACGCCGGCCGCAAGCCGATCGACGGCGGCGTCGATCTCACGTTCAGCATCACCCAATCATCCGACACCTACTACTACCGACTCGGCGAGGCGTTCGTACGCAGCTCAGTGTTCAGCGACACCGCTATTCAGGACACTGCAGCACTCTTTGGCTTCGGACGCACCACCGGTGTTGAACTGCCCAACGAGCGGGCTGGCCTGCTCCCAACCGCGGAACTCAAGCAGCAGCGACACCTCGACAACCCCGAGGCGTTTCCCTTCGGTGATTGGTTCATCGGCGACAATCTGAATGTGGCGATCGGCCAGGGCGATGTCGGGGTGACGCCGATCCAACTCGCCAACGCCTACGCCACGTTCGCCAACGGCGGCCGATTGCACCAGAACACGTTGGTCTCGAAGATCACCGACCACCAGGGCGCGGTCATCCAGGAGTTCGGGCCCCGCGTCGTCGGACAGATCGACATGGCGCCCGAGCATCGCGAGCCGCTCGCCGAGGGCCTCTGGGGTGTGATCGGCCACCCGTTGGGCACGGCGTACGACGCGTTCAACCGCCCCGAGTCGGGGGGAATCGACTACGGGCACGAGTTCTTGGCGCTGGCGGGCAAGACGGGCACGGCTGAAGTGAACGACAAAGCCGACTCGTCGATCTTTGCTGCGTTCGGTCCGGTCTACAGTCCAACGTACTCGCCCCCCGGTGGGCCCGAACCCGAACCCCGGTACGCCATTGCCGCCATCCTCGAAGAAGCCGGATTCGGGTCGCGTGTCGCCGCTCCCTTGGTCGCGCGAATCATGGACCCCATCGCCCGCGGCACACTCGAGGCACCCAAGACCCAAGAGGTGCTGCGCGAAGAGTTCCTGCGATCTCTGCTCGAGCCCTGCGAGACCCTGACCGAGGACGCAGCCGACGGCGCATCAACCGACGGTGTCCCGGCTGATTGCGCGCCGAGCGACAAAGAGGGGAGTGGCTGATGGCCATCACCGCTCCGGCCTCACCTCGGGCCTACCGTCGCGATCGCCCGGTGTTGTGGCACCATCTCGACGTCGGCCTCATCGGCATCGTGTTGGCCATCTCCATCGTGGGCGTGCTGATGGTGTTCAGCGCAACGCGAGGGCCGGCGACGGCAGACAATCCGGCCGACACGTCGTTTCTGTATCGCCAAGGCGTGTTCGTCGTTGCCGGATTGATCGTGATGACCATCGTCGCATCCATCGACTATCGGCGGTTGCGGGCGTTGGTGCCAGTGGGGTACCTGGCCACGGTGCTGTTGCTCGTGGTAACGCCGTTCGTCGCCCGCGATATTCAAGGCGCTCGGGCGTGGATCGAGTTCGGTGGCGTTCGCATCCAACCTTCCGAGTTCGGCAAGGTCGTGGTGATCCTGTCCCTGGCGGCGTTCTTCGCGGCCGTCGACCAGGTCGATCTTCGGCGGATCCTGGCCGGGCTCATGGTGGGGGGCCTTCCCGTCGCGCTGGTGTACCTGCAGAACGACCTCGGAACCGTGCTGGT
>CBESNZ010000157.1:0-7651 GCA_965531045.1 uncultured Acidimicrobiales bacterium | reverse complement strand
GGTCTTGGTGTTGCACGGCTTCACCGGTGACCACACGACGATGGCCGACGTCGTCGCCCCGCTGGCTGCGGCCGACTTTCGAGTGGTGGCGGTTGACCTGATCGGTCACGGCGCGTCGCCGTCGCCCCCCGATCTGGCGGCCTACGCAATGGGTGCCTGCGTCACGCAGTTAGGCGACCTGTTGGGAAGTCTGGGAATCGACCACGCCGACGTCGTCGGCTATTCGATGGGGGCTCGGGTCGCGCTGAGTCTCGCGTGCGCCAAGCCCGATCTCGTCCGCTCGCTGGTGACGATCGGTGGAACCGCCGGCATCGCGGCCGGTGCCGAGCGCGACGATCGAGTCGCCGCCGACGAGGCGTTGGCCAACCGGATCGAGGCCGAACCCTTGGAGCGGTTCGTCGGCGAGTGGATGGCGAAGCCGATCTTTGCGACGCAAACGTGTCTGTCGCCGGACCGGCTCGAAGCGGCGCGACGCCAGCGGTTGTCCAACAACCCCCTCGGACTCGCGAACAGTCTCCGAGGCATGGGCACCGGTGCGATGCCCCCATTGCACGAGGCGCTCGGACGGCTGACGACGCCGACCTTGGTGATGGCGGGTGAGCTCGACCCGAAGTTCGTGACCATTGGCCGCGACCTCGCCGACCGTTTGCCGAACGGCTCGTTCTGCGAGGTCGCCGGAGCCGGTCACGCGGTGCACCTGGAACGCCCGGCGGAGACCGCAGCAGCGATCATCGAATTTCTGGTTCCATGAACGTCACGCTGCATCCGTATGAGCTGCCCCTGGTCGCGCCCGTGCACACGAGTGTGGGAACGATCACGGAGCGAAGGGGGCTCTTGGTGCGGGTCGAGTCCGACGGCGTCGCCGGGTGGGGAGACGCGGCACCGTTGCCCGGTTGGCCCGGGGGCACCCTGCCCGAGGTCGCCGATGCGCTTGCCGCCTGGCGCGAGAATACGGCAGGGGCACGTCGGGATCTCTCCGGCCTCCGATCGCTGTCGATCGCTCGTTCAGCGATCGACGCGGCCCTGTCCGACCAACGAAGCCGCCGTGCCGGCGTACCGATGGCACAACACCTTTCGCCGGCGGCCGTGGGAACCGTCGCCGTCAACCTCCTCGTCGATCTGACCGACGAAGCCCAAGTCGAACGCGATGCAATCGACGCGCTCGCTCAGGGCTTCGGCACCTTCAAGGCCAAGGTGGGCGCGGCGGCGATCGACGACGAGGCGCGGTTCGTGCGTCGTCTGCGCTCGACGGTTGGGCCCCAGGCGGCAATTCGCCTCGACGCGAACCGGGCATGGGGAGTTGGCGACGCCGAGACCGCCATGCGGCGGTTCGCTCCGACCGGCATCGAGTTCATCGAGGAACCGACGGCGAACGTCGACGCATGGCCGGACCTCTCCGCCGCAACGGGTATCGCCATCGCCGGCGACGAGTCGATCGGCGACCACGATGTTTTCGAACTGGCGGCGCTCTGCCAGGTGATGGTGCTCAAGGTACCGCTGCTCGGGGGACCCTCTGCGGCGCTCGCCACGGCCATACAACTGCGCCAGGCGGGGGTCGACGTGGTGGTCACCTCGTTCCTCGACAACGCCGTCGGGGTAGCCACCGCGCTTCATGTGGCGGCTGCACTCGGGCCGGTGAGCATGGCCCACGGTCTCGCGACCAGTGCCCGCCTTGCCCGTGACGTGGTCCCCGGATTCGGCGGGTTTGCGTTGCGCGCAGGTCGCATCACGCTGCCCGACGGCCCAGGTCTCGGCGTGACCCCTGTGGTCTAGATCACGGGCCGTTCGGGATGTTCACGCACCCTGGGCCGAGCGGTTCCCAGCCGGTGACGTCGGTGCCGATCGGTGGACCCTGCACGATGAGCCGCGAATCCAGAACCACATGGCCGCCGGCAAGACGAACCGGAATCAGATCCAGGCCGCGCGGCGCCGGACCCTCAGGCAACTTCTCTCCATACCCGGTGTACTTGCTGCCATGACACGGGCACTCGAACTGTCCGGACTGTGCGCATTCCGGCACGCGACAACCGAGGTGGGTGCATTTTTGGTACAAGGCGAGGATGCCAAGATCGAGCCCCTCGTGCAGTACCTCCTGGTACACCCCTTTGGCGGCGTCGACATGCTCTGGTGGGTAGTGAACGAGCCACGCACGGGCATTGGGGACGTACAGTTTCACGGCAGCATCGATGTCGGCCAGCACCTCTTCGAGCGGACCGACGTCGATTGGCTCGCCGAAGTTGCCGAACGGAAACACGACGCCCTCGGTCGTGGTCGAGGCCGCAGCGGTCGTTGCAGGAATGCTCGAGGCCGCTGGGTCCGTGACGACAACGAGTGTTGTCGCCGGCGTGTGCCCAGCGGCTGCGGGCGCCGTGCCCGTGCTCTCGACGGTCAACGGATTGGCGGAGCATCCGGTGAGCCCAGCGCCGATCGCCACCAAGGCTCCTCCGAGCACCCGCCGCCTCTCTAGGTCCATCTCTTGCACGGAAAGAACGTAGCCGTCAAAGACGATGGCGTTGTGGCTTGCCGGAAGCGGTGCGGGGGATTCGGTCGGTCACCTCGATGGCCTTCGGGGCGTGGTGCACCGGGAGCTCGGCCTTCACCATGTCCCGCAATTCCGAGAGTTCCGGTATGCGAGCACCGGACAGCTCGACGACCGCCGTGACGACTTGTCCCCATTCCGCGTCGGGACGACCGATGACGGCGACTGCCGCAAGGTCGCCGTGCTGTTCCAGAATGCGTTCAACCGGCTCGGGCCAGACGTTCTCGCCACCGGTGATGATCATGTCGCCGCGGCGCCCGTGCACCGTAAGTCGGCCGTCCTCGGCAAGGTCACCGCCGTCGCCGGTGGGCAGCCAGCCGTCCTCGGTCTTCGGATCGTGTCCAGAGCGGTAACTCCGCAGCAGCATCGGGCCGTGCACCTGAACCTCGCCCTCGACGATGCGCACCTCGGCGGTATCGATCGGGTAGCCGTCGTACACGAGCCCTGAGCCCGTTTCGGTCATGCCATAGGTGGCGACGGCGTTCGCCGGGCGGTCGGCGGGGATGGCCGAACCGCCGAGCAGCACGGTGCGAAAGGCACTGGTGTCGCAGCGTTTGAGCGCCGTGGCGACGAGCGACACTCGGGTCGCGCCTCGCCGCGCTGCATCCTCCACCTCGCCAGGATCGAAGCGGGGCAACACGGTGAGCCCGGTAGCGGAGTGCAAAGCCCGGGTGACGACCGACAAACCGCCGATGTGATTCAACGGCAGACAGGCCAACCAATGATCGTCGTCGCCGATGTGCAGGGCGGCAGATGTGGCTCGGGCCGATGCGGCGACGGCGTCGTGGGTGAGTACGACACCCTTCGGCGTGCCCGTGCTGCCGCTGGTGGCAACGACGAGCGCATCGCCGACCTCGACCGGCTGTCCGTGGTCGAGTGGGGTGCGGCCGGACTCGTCGATGATGACGTTTGGGCGGATTTCAGCGAGTAGGCCGGCGACGGCCGCATCGGGCAGACCGGTGCCGATCGGCAGGACCGCGTCGCCGTTGTCCCATGCTCGTTGCAACGCATCGACGAACGCCGGGCCGGTCAGCGCCACGGCCACAAGGTTGTTTGCCACGGCCGGAATCGTATCCGGTCGTCAGCGGCCGGCTTCGCCTAGAGCCGTACGCCTCCATAGGAAATGCCGGTGAGGTGCGCCATCTCGCGGTCAAAGGTGGTGAGGTCGTCGGTGCAGAATTCGGACAAGTGGGTGTGCCCACACGCCCGAGCCAACACGCCCATCAGCTCGGTCGTGGCCTCGAAGAATCGGCCCAGTCTCTGTGCGGCGTCGTCGATGACGAGCCGCGACCGGAGGTCTTTGCGTTGGGTGGCGATGCCGACCGGGCAGTTGTTGCTCGAACACGCCCGCATGCCGATGCATCCGATCGCCTGCATGGCCGAGTTCGAAACGGCGATTGCGTCGGCACCGAGGGCGAGTGCCTTGGCGAAGTCGGTGTG
Source organism: uncultured Acidimicrobiales bacterium (assembly GCA_965531045.1). GTDB lineage: Bacteria > Actinomycetota > Acidimicrobiia > Acidimicrobiales > SHLQ01 > CBESNZ01. The sequence continues at coordinate 3,672 of CBESNZ010000157.1, read as the reverse complement.
CGTGCGGAGTCCCCCGGTGATGACCAAGGTGACATCGCGGCGTCCCCGGCTCTCGAGATGCCGCCTCGCTCGAGCCAGCGCCGGAATCGTCGGTACCGAGATGTGGTCCCGGAACACCACGGGCGCAGCGCCGGTCCCGCCGCCCCGTCCATCGAGAATGATGTAATCGACGCCGATGCGAAGGGCGGCATCGATGTCGTCCTCGATGTGTTGGGCCGACAACTTCACGCCGATCGGGATGCCGCCCGACGTCTCTCGTACCTGGTCGGCGAGCGCCCGGTAGTCGTCTTCGCAGTCGAACTCGGCAAAGGTCGACGGCGAGATGGCATCCTGGCCCTCTGGCAGTCCGCGCACTTCGGCGATCTTGCCAGTCACCTTGTGGCCCGGCAGATGTCCGCCGGTGCCGGTCTTGGCACCCTGCCCGAGCTTGAAGTGGAACGCCTGGACCTGTTTCACCTTGTCGAGCGACCAGCCGAACTTCCCGGACGCCAGCTCGTAGAAGTAGCGCGAGTTGGCGGCCTGTTCCTCGGGCAGCATGCCGCCTTCACCTGAGCAGATGCCGGTGCCGGCCAACTCGGCGCCCTTGGCCAGCGACACCTTCGCCTCCTCGGAAAGCGCACCGAAACTCATGTCGGAGACGAACAACGGAATATCGAGCTCCAGCGGCTTGTCCGCGTTGCCGCCGATGACGACGCCCGACCCGACCGAGACCTCGTCGAGCTGCGGACGCCGGGCCAGCTGAGCGGTGATGAACTGGATGTCGTCCCACTTCGGCAGTTCGTCGCGGGGGACACCCATCGAGGTGACCGGGCCGTGATGGCCCAGGTAGTCGAGTCCTTCATTTGCCAACTGCCGAATGAGGCCGACGTGGGGCTCGTCCGGGGTGCCATGGGGGTCTTGGTACACACCCTGGTAGGCGTCACGGTCGAAGGGCTGGGGATGTTCGGTCTCCCACTCAGCGATCTCGTCGGCATCGACGAACAACGCACCGTCCTCGGTCCACGACGAGAACTTGTGCAGGCGTTCGTTGTTGTCGTAGCTCGACACACCCGTCTTGAATACGTAGTCCCACCCGTGCAGTCCGCAGATGAGGTTGTTGCCCTCCACGCTGCCGTCGGCCATCAGCGCACCGCGATGCAGGCAGCGGCCATAGAGCACGGAGTAGTTGCCATCGAAGGCGACGATGACGAGGTCGACCTTGCCGACCAGTGCTCCGGCCGGCTCACGGTCGGCGAGGTCGGCGGTCTGGGCGATTTCGATGGGTTGCAACAGAGGTCCTTCGGCCGGGTGTGGTCGAACCTAGGTCAATCCACCGCCCTATCTGGATCCAGACCGTGATTGTCGATACCGCAGGCAGAAACCGAGCGGTCCAACTGCGGTGTTCGGCGAACTCGGGCAAGCAACTCCAGGAAGCATTCGCAAGGAAGGCGCAAGCCGAGCGGGTCTCGGCTTTCGACGGGTTCGACATACCTTCGGCGCCGGTGAACACATTCGATACGCTCTTCAGCGATCCGCAGGCTGCAGATCGATCGATCGATCGATGAGCGTGCTGCTGAAGGCGTCGGAATCCGGTCCGCGGAGGAGAGCTGAGCATGCGCTTTGGAACGATGGTCCCGCAAGGTTGGAAGCTCGAGCTCGAGGGCGTGCCCGAAGACGAGCAATGGGGTCGCATTCGGGATGCAGCGGTCAACGCCGAGAACACGGGCTGGGACTCGCTGTGGGTGTACGACCATTTCCACACGCATCCAATCGTGAAGAAAGAAAGTGTTTTCGACGCGTGGACACTGATGGCGGCGCTCGCCACCGTGACAAAGGATGTGCGGATCGGACAGATGTGCACATGTATCCCGTACCGACCTCCCTCCTTGTTGGCCAAGATGGCGGTATCGATCGACGCCATCTCGGGCGGCCGTCTCGACGTAGCAATCGGGGCCGGCTGGTCACAGAAGGAATTCGCCGCGTACGGCTATGACTATCCACGAGATCGGGTGCGGCTCGACATGTTGGAAGAAGCAGCGCAGGTGCTGAAGGCGATGTGGACCGACGACGATGCGCACTTCGCGGGGGAGCATTACCGGATCGACGCGCCGATCGTCCGGCCAAAGCCCACCCAGAAGCCACATCCACCGCTGTGGATCTGCGGACCGGGCGAGAAACGTACGCTCAAGATTGTCGCCAAATACGGCGACTACTCGAACTTTGGCAAGAATGTGGACGAGTTCAAGCACAAGTCCGAGATCCTTGCCGGTCATTGTGAGGACGTTGGACGTGATTACGACGAGATTGGGCGCACGGTGCACCTGCTGTCGGTGATTGGCAATGACCGAGCCGATCTCGATGCGAAGCTCGAAGTGGCGGCAACTCGTCGCGGGTGTGCCCCAGCCGAGTTCGAGGCGCAACGTCTCGTCGGCACGAGTGCACAGGTGGCCGAAGTGGTCGCGGAGTATGCCGAGGCTGGTTGTGCCGAGCTGATCCTCCACTTCTCAGACATGGGTGTGGGCGACAGCGAGGACATGTTCGCAGCAGAGGTAATGCCGTACTTTCAACACTGATGGGTCGATGATCGACGCAGGGCGTTTGTTCGCGCCATCATCGATTCGATGAAGCACTCGACGTCAGCGCTAGACCGCGTCGATCTGGATGGTGTGCCAACCCTCGGCGCCGTTGGGGGCAACATCGACGAGTTCTTCGCCTTGGGTCTCGCCGGTGCCGTCGGTCGCCCGCACCCGGATGTAGTGCCGCCCCGGGGTGAAGTCCCAATCGATCGACCATTGGGCCCACGTGTCGTTACTGAGCACTTCGCCCACCGAAGCCGCAAGCCAGTCGCCGCCATCGACCTGCACCTCGACGAGGGAGATGCCACGGGTCGGGGCCCACGCGACGCCGCCGATCTTGCCGGGGCCGGCCTGGAGCTGCGAACCGTTCCCGGGTGTGTCGATGCGCGATTGCGTCTTGATCGGGCCCTCTTTCGACCAACCGCGTGGAACCCAGAAGCCGTCAAAGGACTCCCAGGTGGTGAGGTTGATCTCGGTGACCCACTTGGTGGCCGACACATAGCCGTAGACGCCCGACACGACGAGGCGGGCCGGGAAGCCATGCTTGACTTGCAGGGGCTCGCCGTTCATGCCGATGGCCAGCAACGCATCGCGGCCGTCGTAGAGCAGGTCGGTGGGGAAACCGCACGACCAGTCGTCGACCGAGCGCGACGTGAACTGGTCGGCGCCCTCTTGTACCCCGGCGCGTTCGAGGAGCGTCGTGATGGGGATACCGGTCCAGATGGCGTTGCCCACCAGATCGCCACCCACGTAGTTCGAGACACACGACAGGGTGACCGGAACGTCGATCAGGTCCATCTGCTGGATCTCGCCCAGCGTAATTTCGAACGGGTTGTCGACCATGCCAGCGATGCGCAAGCGCCAGGTGTCCGGATTGACCTGCGGCTTCACGAACGCCGTATCGATCAGATAGAAATCGTCGGCGGGGGTGATGTAGGGCGAGATGTCGGGGACGGCGTCGAGCGTGTTGAGCTGTGCGAGCGCCGCATCTATCTCTTCGGTGCCGCCGACTTCGACGGCCTCGCGGGCCTTCTCGACGTTCGCACGTTTCTCGAGCGAGCGTCCGATGAAGCCCATCGCCACCGCGCTCGCCGCCAACCCGCCGGTCCAGTTGAGA
>CBESNZ010000156.1:0-7709 GCA_965531045.1 uncultured Acidimicrobiales bacterium | reverse complement strand
GTCTTTATGAGAATGGGCGAGGGCGCTTGGGACGCCCCCGCCTTCCGAGGTCGGGCGCGAACGCCCTTGCCCGGACCGTGATTTCGGGGCGGGATCCTCCATCACGGCGAGTCGCAACACCGGCGTTGTTTGCCGTGTCTGGAAAGTAGACGCGCCGGGTTTCGGCAAAGTCGCGAGGAAGTCCAGAAACTTTCTCCGCGTCCGAAAGACCACCCATCGCGACTTTCCTGCAACTTCGCGCCGCACTAGAACGTCTGTAACCCATGGCAGGCGTCATCACCAGCCCCGCGATTCCGTGGAGCCACCGACGTTTCGGACGGATCTTCCGCCCGAGTGGGCCGAACGCGTGGCAACGGCTGGTGGTTGGTCCACTGCTCGCCGTGCAGCGTCACGAAGCCTCGACGCAACGGACGGGCGCTTCGGCCACGTCTCCCCCGGCGTCGCGCACGGGGCCCGGCGGTGCCGGCGACACCTCCGTACGCAGCTACACCGACGTCATCGCCCAAGAGTCGACGATCCAACTGCAATGGCTGGTCGAAGACCATTCCGAGGCCGTGTACCGCGTTGCCTTGTCGGTGACGCGCGATGCATCCCTGGCCGAGGATGCTGCGCAGGATGCGCTTATGAAAGCGTGGCAGGCACTCGCCACCTTTCGTGGCGACGCTCCCTTGCGAAACTGGATCCTGCGGATAACGCACAACACCGCAATCTCGTTGCTGCGACGCCGCCGGGAAGACCTACGCGATCCCGACGAACTGCCCGAGTCCGCGTCGCAAGGCTCCTCGGTCGAGCGGCGCGCCGAGGACAAGATGGCGGTCGAGGCCTTCGAGGAAGCCATCGAGGGCCTCGACGAGCTCAGCCGATCCATCGTGGTGCTGCGCGAGCTCGAGAAGCTGAGCTACGAAGAGATCGCTGCGGTGCTCGACGTACCGCTCCCGACCGTCAAGACCCGACTCCTTCGGGCTCGACGGGTGCTGTCGACGGCGCTCGAAGGGTGGCGACCATGAGGTGGCGGCACCCCAGTACATCCAAGTTGCGGAGTTGGCTCGACGGCGAGATGACCGACCCCAAGGTCGACGGCCACATCGACACCTGCGAACGGTGTGCGTCCCGACTCGAGGATCTCGCCAGCCCGGAGGCTCCGCTTGCGGTGGCGCTCTCGATAATCTTTGCGCCCCCCGACGGCCTGGTACCTCGACTCAACACCGGCATTGATGCAAGACTACGTAATCGCGCCGATCTGGCGCTCCTCGCCGGAATGCTCGGGTTGCCCGTCCAAACGGCGAAGTTGTTGTTCGATGAAGACCAGGACTAGCGGATGCCCTACTTGAACCTGCCGGCTGCGGTCTCGGCGATCGCCATGCAGGCTGACGCCGACGTTGCGGCGAGCTCGACCGACGGCCTCTCGGGCACCGATTGGATCATCGCCGGCGGACTGCTGCTCGGCGGGTTCGTGCTCGGTTCCATCGTCTCCAAAGTGGTCGCTGCTCAACTGAACAAGGAAAAGACCCCGGCGGCACTTTCGAAGTCGAGCAAGGCGATCGGATCGTTGGCGTTTGCGATCTTCGTGATCGCCGGTCTCATCGCAGGTCTCGGCATCATCGATCCGCCGGCGCTCGACGACCTCAAGTCGTCGCTGATCAGCTACATCCCGAGGGCCCTGTCGGCGACCATCGTCGTCATCGGCGCCAGCGTGGCGTCCGAACTCCTCTCGACGATTCTCGAGCGCAGCCTCGGGCAACTGCCGGCGCCAACGCGCGGTCGAATCCTGTCAACCGTGAAGACGGTGATCATGGGCTTCGCCGTCCTGATCGCCGCCAGCCAACTCGGCGTCGACACCACCATCGTGCAGCTTGCGGCAGCGGCACTCTTCTTCGGCATCGCGTTGGCCGCGGCCCTGATGGTCGGCCTCGGCAGCCGCGATGTTGCCGCCCAGCTTGCGGCGGGTCGGGCCCTTCGTCGCACCCTCGCCCCGAACGATCACATCCGACTCGATGGCGTGGCCGGGCGGGTCGTCGAGCTGCACGCAACGTCGGTCGAAATCGCGACCGACGGTTCCGACACGGTCGAGCTGCTACCCAACAGCACGCTGCTCGATGCCCAAATCGGCCTCGACCGGGGCGAGGTTGCCCCCGGCGACCAAGACGAAAACAGCTAGCCGACGGGCTCCCCCGTTCTAGTCGCCGAGTATGTCGGTCAACAGCGCGGCGAGCGCGACCGGTTGATCGCCCTGGATGCTGTGGCCGGCGTCGGGAACCTCATGCACGACGAGCTCAGGCTTGCGTCGCCGGAACTCGGCAACGTCGTCGTCATCCACTGCGCTCCAGACGGTGCCGAGCAGCAGCGTGATGGGCACGTCGACATCGTCGACCGCATCCCACAGCGACCCGAAGATCGGCGCGTCTTCCCCTGCGCTCTTCCATGACCGCATCGGGTCGTAGCGCCAGCTCCAACGGCCATCGTCGAGCTCTCGGGCGTTGTGGAGAATGCCCCGCCGCAGCGAGGATTCGGAGCGAGTGGGGTTGTGCTCCATCGTGCGAGCCAGGATCTCGTCGAACGAATCGAAGAACTCCGGGCCGGACACGAACGTGATGACCGGCTCGGCCTTGGCGTGGTCGACCCCGGGAGATACATCGAGCATCACGAGCTTCTCGAGACCGGTCGGCTTGGTGGCGGCGTGGCACAACGCGGTGAGTCCACCGAGCGACATACCCACCAGGAATCGTGCCCCGACGGCGTGCTTCTCGACGACTTCGGCCACATCGAGGGCCAGCATCTGCGGAATGTAGTCCTGCTCCACCCTCCAATCGCTGTGCCCATGTCCCGCCAGGTCGATCGCCAGCGCGGGTCGGCCGAGCGCCAGATTCATCGTGTCCCACGTGTGCGCGTTCTGCGCGCCGCCGTGCAACAGCACGATTTCGGGATCTTCGCGGCCCCACTTGAGCGCGCTGACGACCCGCCCATCGGCGACGGTGGTGCTCACCCGTTCGACGACGGGTTCGCCCGGCCAGTCGAGCCCGGCGTCGGCGCAGTTGTCCCGGAACATCGAGAACTCGTCGTAGCTGCCCTCGGTACTCATCTGTCTGTGCTCATCGGTCGGTCCTCATCGGTCACGATCTCCTCACAAAAGACGCACATACAGGCCTGGATCAAGAAACTGGTGTCGCTCGCCTACTCGACCGCCGCGACGAGCGGCCCGATGTGCCGGAGCCGCTGAGCGCAGGTTCCCAACGGAACTTGGAAAGCGCAATTCCGAGCCCGACCAGCCCCCACAACGCGAGGACCGCCAACCGTCCCCACCGAAACGCCGGAGCCTCGGTGAACGGGTTGAACGCTTCCCCGAACGCGACGCTGAACGGCTTCAGCGGCAACACGTCGCCGAGGATCTCGAGCCAGCGCGGGGCGTCGTCGAGCCGCAAGAAAATATCGGAGATCATCGCCATCGGCAGCATCGTGAACTGGGCGGCAGCCGGCGCCGACTTGGACTCTTTGATCATGGCCGACAACGCCAGCCCGAGCGCAGCGAAGGCGAATGAGCCAACGATGAACGTGACGAACGCCGCCGGCATCTTGGACACCTCGATATCGATGCCGAAGGCCACGACCCCGACGAACAACATCAGGCACACCCCGATGAGCGCGATCCAGACCGCCGAGATGACAGCGGAGAGCAGGAACACCCAACTCGGCAAAGGGGTGCCCCGCCAGCGCTTCAAGATGCCCTCATCGCGAGCGATCGTCAGCGTCATCCCGAGGTTGGTGTAGGTCGCCGACGCTGCGGTGAACACGGCCAGCGCCGGTGCGTAGAACTGCGCGGCCTTCACCGAACCGCCGTCGATGGGCTGATTGCCGAACAACACGCTGAACAGGATCAGGAACATCATCGGGAACGCCAGCGTGAAGAACGCGCCGATCGGCGATCGCCAGAACAGCCGGTTGTGATGACGAACCATCTTGACCATCACCCCGAACGTCGACTTCATCGGCCCACCTCCGTCAACGCCGCGTCGTCTGCATCGCCGACCAACTCGAGGTAGACGTCCTCGAGTGTCGTCGACGACACCGTGAGCTGCGCGAGTTCGATCCCTCGCTGCCGGGCCCACCCCGTGAGATGCGCGAGATCGGCCGTCGGCGTCGAGGTGCGTACCTCGATCATGCCGTTTCGCCCCGACGCCGTGCCCTGCAACGGCGCCAACACTTCGCCGACGGGCGCATCGACCCCGGTCGGGAGCGCGAACCGGATCCGGGTGTCCTGCGCAAGGCTGGCGGTGAGCTCGTCGGGGGTCCCTTGCGCCACGATGCCACCGCGCGCGAGCACGATGACGCGGTCGGCCAGTTCGCTCGCCTCCTCCAGATAGTGCGTGGTGAGCACGATCGTGGTGCCCTCGGCGGTGAGACCGCGGATCACCTCCCACGATTGTCGGCGGGCGGCGGGATCGAAGCCGGTCGTCGGTTCGTCGAGGAACAGAAGTTCGGGGTTCCCCACCAGACCGAGTGCCAGGTCGACCCGTCGTTGCTGCCCGCCCGACAGGGTGTCGATGCGGGCGTCGGCCTTCTCGACGAGATCGACCAGGTCGATGAGCGCATCGGTTGCTGCGGGGTTCGAGTACGCAATGCGCAAAATGTCGATCGCCTCGCGCACCGTGAGCTCTTCGTCGATGCCGGTGCTCTGCAACACGATGCCGATCCGGTCGCGAAACGCTGCCCCACCGTCGGCGGGGTCGACGCCGAGAACCTCGACGCTGCCACCGTCGCGATTGCGATACCCCTCGAGCATCTCGATGGTCGTGCTCTTGCCGGCGCCGTTGGGTCCGAGGACCGCAACCACCTCGCCGGCGCCGACCTCGAACGACACGCCACGTACGACGTGGTTGTCGCCGTAGCTCTTGTGGAGACCTTCGACCCGAACGACCGCTGCCATAGCTGGTGACCCTACGGTTCCAGGACGACCTTGATCGCACCGGCGGCGCGATCGGCAGCGACTCGAAACGCCTCTTCGGCCTCGGCCAACGGGAATCGATGCGTGATGACGGCATCGGGAACCTCGGTGCGCTCTCCCAGCAACGCCGCAGCGGTGTCGGTTTCGCGAATGCCGTGATGGTGGCCGTACATGATCGCCGGTTTGAGATCGAGTTCCTTCATGATCCAACCGGCCGGGTTCGCGATGGACAGCGCCGACCAGTACATGCCGGGAATGGCGACCGTGCCGCCGGGACGGCACCGGTTGAATGCGTCGGCGAGGGCCGATTCGCTCCCTGCCGCCTCGATCACGGCGTCGTACCCGTGCGCCACGTTGGTGCCGGCGCCGAGCTTCTCGGCCGCCTCGAGTTGGTGGGGGTGTCGAGCGGCGATATCGACCTCGAGCCCCGCCGACTGCGCGGCCACGACGCTCATGAGCCCGATGGGCCCACCGCCGATGACCAACGCCCGCCCACCCGCCTCGGTACCGAGGCGGTGCACGCCATGCAACGCGACGGCGAGCGGTTCGACCAGCGATGCGTCGGAAAGCGCAACGGTATCGGGCAATGCCACGAGGCAATCGGGGTGCACGATCGCTTGCTCGGCCATGCCACCGTCGACTCCCACGCCATGGGCGACGCCGTGAATGTGCACGCACAGGTTGGTGCGGCCCGTTCGGCACGGCTCGCAGCTCCCGCAGTAGTGGAGCGGCTGGATGGCAACGGCCGTGCCGTCGGGAGTGCGCCCGGCGTACTCGTGCCCCAACGTGACCGGCAGGTTCATGGCGAGGAGGTGGAGGTCGGATCCGCAGATCCCGCTCGCCGCCACATCGATGCGGATGCCGCTCTCGACCTCGGTCGGCTCATCCACCTCGACCAGTCGCGGCTCGCCATCAACGGTTCGTACTGCGTGCATGGGCCGAAGCTAGTCCCTTAGCTTGTGCAACGTCAGCTGTTCCCTACGCATAGTGCACCCAGAGCTGTCAGGATGGACCCCATGCCCAAACCCCTCCCGGGAATGGCGGCGGTCGCCGAATACGGCGACCGATTCGCGGCCGACGTCGCCTCGGCGCGCCTGCACGAATACGGCATCCGCAACACGGTGCTCGGCGATCCCGCATCGGCGATCGCTCCCCATCACGTCACCCAACCGGGGTTTCAGGTACTCGTGCTCAAGATCGAGCTCGACGAGGCCCTCCAGGTGCTCGAGGTCGGCCACGGGTTCGGCCTCGGTCAGTGGAGCACAGCCGAAGCAGCGGCACTCGACGCGACGTACTTTCGACGCGAGTTCCGAGACCGTCCGCGCTGGGTCCAATACTGCACTTGGGTCACGTTGACGGCGTTTGCCGGACCGGTTGCGCTCATCGCGCTCGTGCAGATGTACTTTCTGATTCGCGGGCTGTTTCCGTAACTTGTCCGGCGCGTAGAGTGCCGACATGGCTACCGCTCGACCTGAAATCGATCTCCTCGCCGGAGACTTCTATGTAAACGATCCGTACTCCCACTACCAGTGGATGCGTGAGAACGAGCCGTTGTACTGGGATCCCATCAACGAACTCTGGGGCGTGAGCCGCTACGACGACATCGTTGCGATCGAAAAGAACAAGGCCGTCTTCATCAGCTCCGACAAGGTCAAGGGTGGGTACCGACCCAACATCCCGGCCGACGAGTCGATCATCGGCCTCGACGACCCGCTCCACACCGCACGGCGCGTTCTGGTTTCCCGGCGGTTCACGCCGCGGGCGGTCGAGAAGTGGGAAGACCACATCGACGATGTCGTGGCAAACCTCATCGACGCGGCGCTGGCCAAAGGCGGCGCCGAGGTCATCGACGACTTGGCGGGTCCGCTCCCCGCGATGATGATCGGCTTGCTCCTCGGCTTTCCCGACGACGCATGGCCCTCGCTGCGCAGCTGGTCCGAGCGCACGATCGCCTTGGGCGGCGGTCCGAGGTACTTCAACGACGACGGTGTCGCTGCGGTGTTCGAGTTCACCGAGGCGTGCATGAACGTCTACGAGGAGAAGAAACGCTGCCCTGCCGACGACGTGATGTCGGTGTGGGTGGACGTCGAGAAGAACGGCATGAAAGACGGCACCGAGTTCGGACTCGACCAGATCATCAGCGACTGCCTGCTCCTGCTCGACGGCGGTGCCGAAACCACCCGCACGGTCATCGGTCGATCCATCCTCAACCTCATCGACCACCCCGACCAGTGGCAGGCGCTCAAAGATGGCGCCGACATGACCGTGGCCGTCGAGGAGATGATCCGCTACGTCACGCCGGTGCACAACATGACCCGCACCGCTGCGGTGGACTGCGAAGTGAACGGGACGCTGGTCAAGGCCGGCCAGCAGGTCGTTTTGATGTACTCGTCGGCCAATCGCGACCCCGAGCATTTCGACAACCCCGAGGTGTTCGACGTGACCCGGAATCCAAACCACCACATCGCGTTCGGATTCGGCACCCACTTCTGTCTCGGCGCCGCGCTGGCTCGGCTCGAGATCAACACGTTCTTCGAGCAGCTTCGAACCAAGGTCGACAAGATGGAACGGCGTCCCGGGACCGAGCAGGTCGAGATGCCCAACGCGTTCGTCTACGGCCTCGCGTCGGCCCACATCGACCTGACGCCTGCATCTGTTCCCACCGCAGGTTGAGGGACCCCAAGCCTGCTGACTCGTGTTGAGCGGTTTCGCGCCCGCAGCGGCGCCGGCTGTCTCTACCGCAGATTGAGGAATCCCAAGCCTGCTGATT
>CBESNZ010000155.1:0-7726 GCA_965531045.1 uncultured Acidimicrobiales bacterium | reverse complement strand
TGGTGCTGTGGTATCCCTCGGCGAACCGGGACGAGAAACAGTTCGAGAATCCCGACGACTTCGACATCGGCCGCACACCGAACCATCACGTGGCGTTTGGTGCCGGCGGTGCACATTTCTGCCTCGGGGCAAACCTGGCCCGTCTGGAAATCAAGATCCTGTTCGAGGAACTCGCCAAACGCGTTCCCGACATTCGCATCAGTGGCCCAATTTCGCGGCTGCGTATGAACCTGATCGATGGCATCAAGCACATTCCGGTGAGCTTCACGCCGAGCGACGCCCTCGGTGGGTAGCGGGGACTAGCCTCCCAACTATGCAACAAGGTGACCTCATAGGGGACGTGGCGCTGAAGACCGCCTCCGGCCACGATGTGTCGTTGGCCGACTACCTCGACAAGACCAGGATCATTTCGTCGCCTCGCTACTACGGTTGACTGCCCTGCCGGGGCTTCCTCCTGCAGTTGCAGGAGCACCACGAAGAGATCGAGGACTTGGGCGCCGGTGCGCTCGGCATCTCCATCGCTGCCGATTTTCAGGCCGAGCATCTGATGCAGACCGAGATCGGCTTCCCCTTGCTCCTCGACCCGGAACGAAACTTCAAGGGCAAGGCGCTGGGTATTGGCAAGATCAAGCTGTCGACGTACCTTCGGCCACTCGTCCACAAGCGCTACATGAAGTGGGCCCGCAAGACGCGGCAAGGTCGCCCAACCGCCGGCCTGTCCGAGCCGCCGGGCGTCGCGATCATCGATACCGACGGCGTGGTGCAGTACGTGTACAAGGGCGAGACGCTGGGCGACTATCCCCCCATCGAAGAGGTGCTCGCCCGCCTTCGCGAAGTTTGCGCCGGCTGAAGGCGGGTGGCGGCTGTCGCTTTCAGGGTCGTGAAACGAACCCCCGAGCGGTCACCAACGGAAGGTCGGCATACGTGCGGATACCGGGTTCTGCGGCACACACGGCGGGGATCGCCTGGACCGCCGGAAGCGAGGTCATGATCATCCCGAGCACCATGAACTCCTCGGCGGTCTCGGCCCGAAAGTCGCGCGGCGGCCGAATCTCGAGCTTGGTCTTCACCCGCGGCGAACCCTCCACATGCACGACGTAGCCGTGCTCGACCGGCCAATCCGGCTCGAGCGCATGCCCTTTCCGCCACCGCACCGACAGATCGATCACGGTACGGTCGGCGACCTTGCCGAGCCAATGCGCTTCGATGCCGGCAACACACCCCGGTTCGATCACCATGTAGTCGAGGTCGAGTCGCTCGGTGGCGAGCGCGAAGTTGGACTCGCACGTGATGGAGGTGAGTTCGACGCCGAGGGCGTCGGCCATCATGGCCACACCATCGCCGAATACGGCCGTCCCCGACTCGACCATTGCCGGCAGCTCTGGGTCATCGCCCGGACGGCAGTAGCCGACGCTCTGCTCGGTCTCGGCCGATCCGTACCCTGTCGAATCGACCGACTCGAGGACCGAGATCGAATCGACCCGATCGCAGATGCCGGCCGACAGGAGTGCCAGTGCATTGGCGAAGCCCGGGTTCATGCCGCTGCCAAATATCGACGAGCCGCCGGCGAGGCAGGCGGCCTCGATACGTGATTGGCCCGATTCGCCGAGCGCCCGACCGGTGATGAACCCGGCTGTGGCGACCACATTGACCTCCGAGGTCAGGATGCGTTCGAGCTCGTCGATGTTGGGCCACAGCGGGTTGTAGATGACGCAGTCGGGCTCGAGCGCCAAGAGTTCGTCGACATCGTCGGTGGCCACGACGCCGAGCGGATCCGCCCCGACGAGTTCGCCGACGTCGACCCCCACCTTCTGTGGTGTCCAGGCGTAGCAGCCGACGAGTTCGAGATTCGGGTTGTTGGCGATTGCGTGAACCGACCGCTTCCCGACGTTGCCCGTTGTCCACTGCACGATCCGATACACCATCGTTTCCCCCTGTTTTGTGCTGTGCTGTGGTGGCTATTGCAGCTTGGACTTCACCAGGTCGGCGACCGCTCGGCCATCGGCGCGGCCGGCAACCTGGGCATTGACCGCTTTCATTGCGTTGCCCATATCGGCCTTGCTAGTGAAGCCGTTGTCGGCGAGTACCCGGTCGACGAGTTCACCGAGTTCCGAGTCGTCGAGTCCCTTCGGCAGGTATGCCTCGAGGATCGCGAGCTCGGTCCGTTCGGCGGCCGCTTGTTCCTCGCGGCCGCCCTCCTCAAACGCCTCGGCCGCTTCGACGCGTCGCTTCGCCTGCGCTGCGATGATCTTCTGGACGTCCGAATCGTCGAGTTCGGTAGGGCCTTTGCCCGACGTCTTTGCTTCTTGCACTGCGGTGATCACCGAGCGGAGCGTGCGCAGCACGTCGGCGTCCTTGGCTTTCATTGCGGCGGTCAAGTCCTGGCGGAGGGTGTCGATCAACATGACCCCATCATGGCGCACTTGGCCGGCACCGCGGTCGCTCGTGGCGGTATCGCAGCAACGATCGCCGCAGCATCGACCGTGATCTCAGCCCGAGGTCTCTCGCTGCCGGTGGATCTCGTATGCACAGGTGTGCGCCCCAGCGGTCTTGTGGGTGACACGCTCGACGTTGGCGTCGGGTATCAGGTCGCGTAGGTAGTCCAGCTCGGCGGTGCAGGCTTGCTTGTAGCGGTTGGCGACCGGCCAGATGGCGCAGTTGTGCAGGTTGATTCGGTAGTGGCCGTCCTCGACCTGTTCGAAGTCGGCGAGATAGCCCTGATCGTCGAGAAGCTCAGCCAGTAGACCAATGCGTTCTGCGAATGGCCGGTCGGAGAGTTTGTCCTGCGCCGCTTCGACCAGTTGGTGCCGTCGGCGATCGAAGACTCGCCCCACCAGCTCGGGGTCCTCTTCGGCCATGTGGCCGAGCAGTTCGATCGACAGGCTGCCGTCGGAGGTGACGAAGAGCGGCTCGGTGAGCACGGTCGCGTGGTAGCGGTCGGCTGGTCGGCCGGGCTGGCCGCGTTCTTGCCGAGCGGTGATGAAGCCAGCGGATCGCAGGGCGCTCAGGTGCTGTCGGACGGCGCTGGCAGAGATCTCGAGAGCGGCGGCCAGCTCGTCGGCGGTGGCCTCACCGCGGCGCTTCACCGCGATGAGCACGCGGCGCTGAGGTGCCGTGAGATCCACGTTTGCGGTGTCCATCGTCGAATCATAGCATCGAAAGTGCCGGTTTTCGGTGTTTCGCAAGTTGCAACTGGCGAAACGTTGCTAACATGACACGAAGCAAAGACGATCGACACGTGATCGCTTGCTCAACGATCTCGTCGGGCGACGCTCGTCGATATGGAAAGGAGTGCCGTGAAGGTTTGGATTGACCAAGATCTCTGCACTGGTGACGGTATCTGTGAAGAACTCGCCGGCGATGTGTTTTTCGGAATGGATGACGGGTTGTTCTACGTGAAGGAAACGGCCGACAACTTCGGCGCCGAGAAACTCTTCGACGGGACCGCAAACCCAGCGGGCGCCGAGGGTATGGCGCGTATTCCCGAAGATGGCCTCGAGCGCGTGATCGACGCAGCGGAAGAATGCCCCGGCGAGTGCATCTTCATCGAAGTCGACGGCTAGACCTGAAACCACCGCACCGCCCCCACAACACCCAACTACCGATCGGGCCCGGCGTAGTCCCCGCTGACGGAAAGGAATAGCGATGAGCGAATCACTTCGACAGATCGAGGAACTAACGGAGGCGAGTTACGAGTTCGGTTTCAGCACCGACCTCGACACCGACATTGCCCCTCCGGGTTTGACCGAGGACACCGTCCGGCTGATCTCGGCAAAAAAGGACGAGCCCGAGTGGCTACTCGTTTGGCGCCTCAAGGCGTTCGAGGCCTGGAAATCCATGACGGAGCCCGACTGGGCCAAGCTCAAGATCGCTCCGATCGACTATCAAGCACTCAGCTATTGGGCCGCGCCCAAGCAGAAGCCGGTGCTCGACAGCATGGACGATGTCGATCCCGACATTCGCGACATGTTCGACAAGCTGGGCATTCCCCTGCACGAGCAGAAGATGCTCAGCAACGTGGCCGTCGACGCCATCGTCGACTCGGTTTCCGTCACGACGACGTTCAAGAAGACGCTGGCCGAGGCCGGCGTCATCTTCTGTTCCTTCTCCGAGGCGGTACAGGACCACCCCGATTTGGTGCGCGAACACCTCGGTTCGGTCGTGCCGGTGCGCGACAACTTCTTTGCGGCACTCAACTCGGCGGTCTTCTCCGACGGGTCGTTCTGCTACATCCCGGCCGGTGTCCGCTGCCCGATGGAACTGTCCACCTACTTCCGGATCAACTCGCAGAACACCGGACAGTTCGAGCGCACCCTCATCATCGCCGAGGACGACTCGCACGTCTCGTACCTCGAGGGTTGTACCGCGCCGCAGCGAGACGAGAACCAACTCCACGCCGCCGTCGTGGAACTCGTGGCCAAGGACCGCTCCGAGATCAAGTACTCGACCGTGCAGAACTGGTATCCCGGGGACGAGAACGGCGTCGGCGGTATCTACAACTTCGTCACCAAACGCGGCCGGGCCCACACCGACGCCAAGATCTCGTGGACCCAGGTCGAAACGGGTTCGGCGATCACGTGGAAGTACCCGAGCGTCATTCTCCAAGGTGACCGATCGGTGGGCGAGTTCTATTCGGTCGCCCTGTCGAGCAAGCGCCAGCAAGCCGATACCGGCACCAAGATGATCCACATCGGCGCCGACACCACCAGCTCGATCATCTCGAAAGGCATCTCGGCCGGCCACGGCCAGAACACCTATCGCGGCCTTGTCAAGGTGATGCGTTCGGCCGAGAACGCCCGCAACTACACGCAGTGCGACTCGCTCCTGCTGGGGAAGGACTGTGGGGCGCACACGATTCCTTACATCGAAGCGAAGAACCCGACCGCGCAGATCGAGCACGAGGCATCCACCTCGACGGTCGGCGAAGATCAGCTTTACTACTGCCGCCAACGCGGCATGACCGAAGAAGACGCGATGTCGATGATCGTCAACGGCTTCTGCCGTGAAGTCTTCAACGAGCTCCCGATGGAGTTCGCCGTTGAAGCTCAGCGCCTGTTGAGCGTAAGTCTGGAAGGAAGTGTCGGCTGATGCTGCACGTAGAGAACCTCACCGCCTCGATTGGCGGAACCCCCATCCTCAATGGCCTCGACCTCGATGTCGGGGAGGGCGAAGTCCACGCGATCATGGGACCGAACGGATCGGGCAAGAGTACCTTTGCCCACACGTTGGCCGGCCGTGAAGGGTACGAAATCGGTGGCACCGTCACCCTCGACGGCGCCGACCTCCTCGAGATGGAGCCCGAAAAGCGCGCCGCCGCCGGCGTGTTCATGGGGTTCCAGTATCCGGTGGAAATCCCTGGCGTCAACAACATGTACTTCTTGCGGACCGCGCTCAACTCCGTGCGTCGTGCCCGGGGCGAGACCGAAGTCGGCGCCCGCGACTTCCTGGCCGTCGCGCAAGAGGCGATGGATCTCGTCGAGATGAAAAAGGACTTTCTGAACCGGGCCGTCAATGCCGGATTCAGCGGTGGCGAGAAGAAGCGCAACGAGATCTTGCAGATGGCCATCATGGAACCGCGCCTCGCGATTCTCGACGAGACCGATTCGGGACTCGATATCGACGCGCTTCGCATCATTGCATCCGGCGTCAATGCGTTGCGGGCGCCCGATCGATCCATGATCGTCATTACGCACTACCAACGGCTGCTCGACTACATCAAGCCCGACTTCGTGCACGTGCTCGTCGACGGTCGCATCGTCAAGTCCGGCGACTACACGCTGGCGCTCCACCTCGAAGACCACGGCTACGCCGATTTCGTGAATCACGAACTGGATGAAGTACCAGATCGCTCGTTGTCCGGAGCAGCGAAGTGACGGGTACGGCAACGGCTTCCACCTGGTTGGACCGGTCGCCGGCCGAGCGCCTTGCAAGCCTCGGTTCCATCGACTTCCCGACCAAAAAGGACGATGCGTGGCGCTATGCGCCCCACGACGCGCTCGGGCGGCTCAACTTCGGCCCCGTAGGCGTTGAGAGCTCGAAGATCGACCCTGCTTCGGCCGAGGTCGATGCGAACGTCGACGAGCAGATGCCCACACTCGATGGGCCCCGCATCGTCATCGTGAACGGCGTGGTCGATGCTGGTCGCTCGCTCCTCGTCGATCTTCCGGAGGGGCTACGCATCTCCACCCTCGCCGAGGCCGGCGTCGAACAACCCGGCAGTCTGGCCAACCACTTCGAGCGCACCGCCGACGGGATCGCCGATCGGTTCGAGGCGCTCAACTTGGCATTCACCACCGACGGCGCGCTCATTCAAGTCGCTGAAGGCGTACAACTCGACGCGCCGATCCACGTCGTGACCGTGTTGGTACCGGGTGCGGCCAACGATGCCTCCTGTACCGGTGTGATCATCGACCTCGGCGTCGGCAGTTCGGCAACGGTCGTCGAGACCCGCATCGGCAGTGGTGCCGAGTCTGGTGGCTCGAGTATTCGAACCACCATTACGGTGGGCGATGATGCGACGCTCGATCACCTCGTGCTCCAGGACTTGCCGTCGGCCCAGATCCACTTGGGTCACGTCGAGGTCACGCAAGGCGCCGGAAGTACCTTCCGGGCCCGTTCGTTCAACCTCGGTGCCCACTATGGCCGGGTCGCCTACAACGTGAAACTGGCGGGCGTCGGAGCTCTGGTAGATCTGACCGGTTTGTACTTCGGATTCGGAGATCAGACCCTCGATCAGCAGATCGAAGTTGTGCATGAGGCCAAGGACTGCATCAGTCGGCAATCGTTCCGCGGCGTGCTCGACGACGAGAGCACGGGCGTGTTCAACGGCGGTATCGATGTTCGGCCCGGGGCCGACGGAACCGATGCCGAGCAGTCGAACGCCAACCTGCTGTTGTCGAAGCGGGCCGAGGTCAACACCCAACCCCGACTCGAGATCCTGGCCGACGACGTGGCCTGCAAGCACGGCGCCACCGTCGGACAGCTCGACGACATGGCGCTCTACTACCTCCGATCCCGTGGCATCGCTGCCGAAGACGCGCAACGTCTCCTCATCAACGGCTTCGCCGACCAGGTCGTCGACGATGTCGAGTCCGAGGTGCTGCGAACCTGGATCATCGATCGACTCGGACGTACCGATGCGTGAACAACCCGTCAACATCGGCTCCAGCCAAGTGTTCACCTTGCCTCGTGAGTGTGAGGTGACGATAGTTCCGGCTGGACACAAGGAAAAGCTGCCCGAAGGCGCCAAGGTCACGTTGCTCCAGGCGCTGGGCGGAACCGCCACCGTCACGACGAGCGATGGTGAGATGGCGCGGTTGAGTCCAGCCGACTCGATTGCCTTCGGCTTCGTCGAAGCGCCGACGCAGCGCGAGTTTGCCAGTGATGAACCGTTTGACGTCGACCTCGTATGGGAAGCCGCCACGACGGTGTACGACCCCGAGATCCCGGTCGATATCGTCGAGCTCGGCCTGGTGTACAAGGTCGACGCGATCGAGCTGACGACCGGTGGATGGCAAGTCGAGATCGACATGTCGGTCACCGCTCCGTTCTGCGGGATGGGCGACATCTTGCGCCAAGACCTGCACGATGCCGTGGCTGTATTGCCTGGCGTGGAATTCGTCGACGTCCGTTTGGTCTTCGATCCGCCGTGGGACGTGTCGCGGCTGTCCGATGTGGCTCGGCTCGAGTTGGGGATGATGTGACCGAACCGACGGCCGAAGCCGAA
>CBESNZ010000154.1:0-7737 GCA_965531045.1 uncultured Acidimicrobiales bacterium | reverse complement strand
GTGGGCCATGAGGGACTTGAACCCCCGACCCCCTCCATGTCATGGAGGTGCTCTAGCCAACTGAGCTAATGGCCCCGGAGCAAGTGATCGTAGCAGCGGGCGGGCGTGCAACCCACCCGCTGGAACAGCTTTCGGTCAGTCGCGAGACAACACGGCGGCGACGACTGCTGCGACGCCGGCAATGCCGACGTACCAGAGGCCGGGACCCGCCCAAATGTGTACCGAGAGGTACCGCTCGTCATTGATGAGGTCGTCGCGCTGCTGGATCAGATCGACGTAGGCAACCACCCACGTGCCGAGCAGCACCAACGCGCCGACGATGCCGGCGAATCGCATCACCTTGTTCGAGGCACCCACGAGTTTGGCGCCACCGACGCCACCGAGGATGACCGCGGCGATGATGGCGGGTATGCCGTAGTTGTTCTGCCAGCCATCGGCATTGAGCGTGACCCGACGACCGGCGTCGATCAGTCCGCCAACCCGATACCAGTCGAGGAAGATCGAGAACGCCCCGAGCACGCCCGCAGCCAGCAGCACCAGGCCTGTGAGCCGACCCCACGCACCGGCGGGAGCAGCGACAGCCGCACCGGTCGCAGCGACCTCAGGGGTTCCGTACTGCGGCCACGCGGTTGGCGGCACCTCGGTCTGCAGCATGCCCGGCGCCGCGGCCGGCGGCGGGATGTCGGCGGCCGGCGGCGCATAGGGCGCAGGCTGGGGAACGACCGGGGGCTGCATCGTCGTCGGGTCGGGCGGCGCCGTCACCAGCGGGATAGCTGCGGTGGGCTCGAACGCCGCGGCCGGTGGCTCTTCGACAAACACCGGCGGTACGTCGTCGTCTGGCTGCACGTCGTCTTGAGAATGGTCTGCAGCGGCATGATCTTCAGCGGAATGATCTTCACCGGGTTGGTCCTCAGCCGGAGAACCCCAGTCGGCGGGGGGAACAGTCTCGGTCGAGGGAAGCGGTCCGGGTGCGGGAATATCCGCCGGCGGAGCAGTCGGAGGCGGCATATCAGCAACCGGAGCATCGAACGACGGCGCTGGCATGGACGGAGTTTCGTCGACCGCCGGAACCTCGGGTGCGGACCAGATCGGCGCGGCCTGGGCTACCTCTACCTCAGGCGCAGCATCCGGCTCGACCTCGGGCATCTCCACCTCGGGCGTCTCGACGACCGGTGTCTCGATGACGGTCGCCTCGGCCGGTTCGGCTACCTCGGGTACCTGTGTGAACGCTTCGCCGCTGGTGTCGAGCGGAGGGGCCCCGTCGGATGTCTCGGGGGTACTCGGGGGCGGGATGGGCGGCGGCGCCCACTGTGCTCGGTACTCGGGGTCATGATGAAGCTCGGGTGCGTACCACTTGTCGTCGGACGCGATCCACCAGCCTGGGCCTTGCGACGTATCACTCACGGGCGCAACTCTAGTACGTGCGCGGTGGCCGACGAGGTGATCGACATCGGCGCGCGAAACGCTGCCGGCGCCGGGGCAAAATCACAAGCGGCCGGCGCCGCTCTGGTAGGAGCAACGCCGACCGGCCGTGCTGAGCGCTGGGCGGGATTTGAACCCGCGACTGTACGGCTTTGCAGGCCGCTCCCTTGGGCCGCTCGGGCACCAGCGCACGGGCTGCACAGGGTAGCGCCTACCGCCCAGAGTTAGGATGCAAATCCATGACTGAGCGCCCCACCGAACGAACGCCACTCGACATGCTCGAAGCGATGGCAACCCAACACGCCGCCTTCACCGGACCGGCCGAGCTGCTCGAGATCTACACGATGGGTGGCCTGCTCATGGCGTTGCGCCACGGCCAAGCCGACGCCGAAGAGGTCGTCCTCATGCTGGGCGGCGCCATGGGTGGATTCCTCGGCCCCGCCGCTGTGTACCACTCGCTGGGCGAGCACCTCGTCCATCAAGGCCGAGCGGGCGTGCGGGTCGACTACCGCCGGCCCGACAAGCTCGAACGGTCCATCCTCGACGCGGCGGCGATGGCCGACCTCGCCATGAAAACCGGCGGCCGACGTTTCGTCGTGCTCGGCCACTCGTTCGGCGGTGCGGTCGCGGTGCAGGTGGGCGCGGCACTCGGCGAGCATTGTGTCGGCGTGGCGACGATGGCCACCCAGAGCGCCGGATGCGAAGCAGCCGAACACTTCGGCACCACTCCCCTGCTGCTCATCCATGGCGAACGCGATGTCGTCCTCGGCCCCCAGAACTCGCACATGGTGCAGATGATGGCGGGGCACGGCGACATCTCGCTGATCCCGTCGGCCGACCACAACTTCACCGACCACCACGACGATCTGTTCGACCAGCTCTCGCGCTTCATCGACAAATCGTTCGCGCTGGCCCGGGGCGAGGTCTGGGAAGACCCCCCGTCGGCAACCGAAGCCCCAACACAAGATTTGTGAACCGAAAGCGACGTATATCGTCGCTTTCGGTTCACAAATCGGTCGCAGGGGTAGGTTTCGGTGATGGATCCCTTCGAGCCGACCGATGATCGACCGCTGAGGCTGGAGATCGACGGCTCCACCGCCATCGTCACGATGTGGCGGCCCGAGGCCCGCAATGCACTGAACGCGCCGATGCGTTCCGCCGTCCGCCAGACCCTCGCCGAACTCGATGCCGACCAAAGCGTGCGGGCCATCATCTTGACCGGAGCCGATCCGGCGTTCTGCGCGGGCCTCGACCTCAAAGAACTGGCCGCCGGCGGCAACAGCGGTGCGTCAGCCGAAGTCGAAAGCCTCGGCCCTTGGGCGCCGCTATCGAAGCCGCTCATCGGCGCCATCAACGGCGTCGCGGTCACGGGCGGGTTCGAATATGCCCTGGCCTGCGACTTCCTCATCGCCTCCGAGCACGCCGGATTCGCCGATACCCACGCCCGCGTCGGCATCATGCCTGGCTGGGGGCTCTCCGTACAGCTGCCGAGGGCGATCGGCGTCCGGCGGGCCCGCCAGATGAGCCTCACGGGCAACTACATCGACGCCCGGACCGCGCTCGGCTGGGGCCTGGTGAACGAGGTGGTGGTCCACGCCGATCTGCTGTCGCGCTGTCGTCAGCTGGCTGCCGACGTCGGCGAAGTCGATGGGGCCACGATCGCGACCTATCGCCAGCTCTACGTCGACACCGAGGCCCGCTCCGAACCCGACGCCATGGCATACGAACGCACCCACTCGAGCGCCTGGCGCCGCCGACCTACCGATTTGTGAGGGATTCGGGGGTCTGAGACCCGCGAATCCCTCACAAATCTCGAGTTGTCAGCCGTCGCGGAGGAAGCGGCGCAGGATTTTGCCCGACGCCGACTTGGGGATCTCGTCGCGGAATTCGACCATGCGAATCTGCTTGTAGCTCGACACCTTCTCCTTGACGAACGCCATCACATCGTCAGCCGAAACGTCCTGCTCCGGCTTGAGCACCACGAAGGCTTTGGGGAGCTCGCCCGCTTCTTCGTCGGGAACCCCGATGACCGCCGCGTCGGCGATACCCGGGTGCGTCAACAACAGTGCCTCGAGCTCGGCCGGCGGCACCTGGAAGCCCTTGTACTTGATGAGCTCCTTCACCCGATCGACGATCGATGTCTGCCCATCTTCGTCGATGATCGCAACATCGCCGGTGTGCAGCCAGCCGTCCTCGTCGATGGTGGCCGCGGTGGCCTCGGGGTTGTTGAGGTACCCCTTCATGACCTGCGGACCCCGAACCCACAGCTCGCCGCGACCGTTGACGGGCATGTCGTTGCCCTCGATATCGACGATGCGGCACTCGGTGTTCGACACGGTGACCCCCGACGAACCCGCCTTGAACATGCCCGGGGGCGTCGCGTGGCTGATGGGCGACAGCTCGGTCATGCCGTAGCCCTGCACCACCTCGCAGTCGATGCGATCGGCCGCCTCTTGGGCCAACTCGGCACTGAGCGGCGCCGCGCCCGAGAACACGTTTACCAGCGAGGACAGGTCGTAGTTGTCGATGATCGGGTGCTTCGCGAGCGCCAGGATCATCGGCGGCACGGCAAAGAACCGGGTGACCTTGTGCTCCTGGATGAGCTCAAGCGCCTGCACCAGGTCGAAGCGCGGCATGGTGACCACCGTGACGCCGTTGGCCAGCAGGCCGTTCATCAGCACCTGCATGCCGTAGATGTGAAAGAACGGCAGCGCGGCGATGGCCACCTCGTGCGGCTGGTCGTATTCCAGTGCGTGGATGCTCTGCTCGAGGTTGGCCACGAGGTTGTAGTGCGTGAGCATCACGCCCTTCGGCAAACCGGTGGTTCCCGACGAGTACGGCAACACGATGACATCGTCGTGCACATCGACCGGCACCTGCTCGATCGGGTCACCCATGAGGTCGTCGAGGCTGGGTGCTCCGTCGGCTCCGCCGATCACGACGATTTCGGTGACCTTCGTACCCTCGATCGCGGCCTTCGCCGACTCGTACGCTGCGGGCACCGTGATGAGCAGCGTGGACTCGGAGTCGTTGAGCTGATGACGGATCTCGTCGGCGTTGTACACCGGGTTCACCGTGCTGACCGTGCCGCCAGCGACCGCGGCGCCGTGGAACACGACGGCGTACTCCGGCATGTTCGGCGCCATCAGCGCCAGCGTCGAACCCTTGCCGAATCCGCGTGCCGCAAGGCCGCCCGCGAAGCGATGAATCGCATCCGACAGCTCGGCGAAGGTCCACACGACACCGGTGACACCGTCGATCATCGCGGGCCGATCGGCCATCTCGACCGCCTTGCGCAGGCAGTACTCCGTGATCGGTACCTCGGGGATGTCAACGACTGGCAACGGACTGGTGTGGATGATGCTGCTCATAATCACAGGACACTAGTTCTTCACCGCCCACCGCGGGATCCCGACGCATGCCCCGCTGGCCGAAGGCTCTCAACTCCATGTATCGCGACGTTGCGAGCCTCAGCGAGCAACTCGTTAGAGAGCGGCGCGAACGGCAGCCAGCACCAGGAAAACGCCCGGGAGCGAAGGATGAGCGACCAGCTCAGCGCTTGGCGTTTTGCAGAAGTTCCCAAGGAGCGCCAGCGACGACGAACGAGTGCTAGAAGAGGTTGCATGAAACTCGGATACAACACTGGCTATTGGTCGGCCGGCCCGCCCGCAGGAGCGGCCGACGCCATCGCCGAGGCCGACAAACTCGGCTACGAGTCGATCTGGGCCGCCGAGGCGTACGGATCCGACTGTCTCACCCCCCTCGCGTGGTGGGGCTCGCAGACCAAGAACGTCAAGCTCGGTACCTCGATCATGCAGATGTCGGCGCGCACACCGGCCGCCGCGGCCATGGCGGCGATGACCATGGATCACCTGTCCGACGGTCGTTTCATTCTGGGCATCGGTGCGTCCGGCCCGCAGGTGGTCGAGGGCTGGTACGGCCAGCCGTACCCTCGCCCGCTGGCCCGCACGCGTGAGTTCGTCGACATCGTGCGCAAGATCGTCGCCCGCGACGGCTTGGTCGAACATGACGGAGCCCAGTACCAGATGCCGCTGCAAGGTGGCACCGGTCTGGGGAAGCCGTTGAAGTCCACCCTGCACCCCAAGCGAGACCACATCCCGATCTACCTGGCGGCCGAGGGCCCGAAGAACGTTGCGCTCTCCGCCGAAATCTGCGACGGCTGGCTGCCGCTGTTCTTCGCCCCGAAGGACAACGACTTCTATCGAGATGCGCTACAGAACGGGTTCGACGCCGGCGGCGGCTCCTGGGACGGTTTCGAGGTTGCCGCGACCGTGCCGGTCATCCCCGGCGACGACACCGACGGCTGCGCCGACTTCCTGCGCCCGATGCTGGCGCTGTACATCGGCGGAATGGGAGCGAAGGGCCAAAACTTCCACTACGACGTGTTCGAACGTATGGGGTACCCGGCCGAGTGCGAGAAGATCCAAGAGCTGTACCTCGCCGGCAACAAGGCCGACGCCATCGCCACCGTGAGCACCGAGATGGTCGAGAGCATCGCCCTCGTCGGCCCGGTCGACAAGATCAAGGACGAGATGGCGATGTGGCACGAATCGGTGGTCACCACGATGCTGATCAGCGGTGACGTGAACCTCGTGCGATTGGCTGTCGATCTGGTCGGCTAGCTCGTCTCGCGCACGTAGTTGGCGGCGACGAACGGCAGATCGACGACCTCGCAATCGACGTCCTTTCCGCGGACGTCGGCGACCAAGGCCGTCCCCGTGGCGGCTGCCTCGGTATCGACGTACCCCATCGCCACCGGAGCGTCGACGGTCGTGCCGAACCCGCCGCTGGTGACGATGCCGGCCGCTCCGCCGTCGGCGAACGCCAAGGGGCTCCCGCCGCGAACGGGACGCTTCTGACCACCGATGCCGACGCGCAAGCGGTCGGTGCCGTTCTGCAACTGTGCGGTAACGACGCTGCCTCCCGGGTAGTCGCCGGCCTCACGTCGACGTTTGGGGACGGCCCACATCAGTTGCGCCTCGACCGGCGTCGTCGTTTCGTCGATATCGCTGCCGTACAGGCAGAGGCCGGCCTCGAGGCGCAGGCTGTCGCGGGCGACGAGTCCGGCGAGCTCGACGCGCTCGTCGGCCAGCAACGCTTCGGCGAAACCGACCAGCTGCTCGCTCGGCAGCAACAACTCGGCGCCGTCCTCACCGGTGTAGCCGCTTCGGCTCACCCACACATCGGCACCGTCGATCGTGAAGTTCGCACCCTCCATGAACGTGAGCCCGCTGAGGTCGATCCCGTGATCGGCCAATGCCGCTACGGCCTGCGGGCCCTGCACCGCCAGCACATGCAGGTCGAAGCGCGGCTCGACCGTGACGTTGGCAAGCTGCTGCAGGTGGGCGATGTCGTGTTCGGCCCGACTGGCGTTGACGACCAGGCGAAGCCGATCCTCCATGCAGTTGACGAGGAGATCGTCGAGGATGCCGCCCGCCTCGTTGGTGAAGAACGTGTAGCGCAACCGACCCGACGTCAACGAGCGAATGCCACCCGGCACGAGCGTTTCGAGGGTGGGAGCGATGTCATCGCCGTAGATGTCGATCGCCCGCATGTGCGAGACGTCGAAGATGCTGGCCGCGTCGCGTGTGTGCCGATGTTCGGCGACGGCCCCGGCTTCGTATTGCAGCGGCATCTCAAAGCCCGCAAAGGCCCCGAACTTCGCATCGTGTGCGACGTGGAGGTCGTGCAACAACGTGGTGGAAAGCGGAGATTCTTCGGTCACTGCGCTGACGCTACTCCGCCGCCGGGGTCACTTCGCTGTCCAGCCACCATCGACCACGATCGTCTGCCCGGTGATGAAGCTGCCTGCGTCCGACGCGAGGAGCAGTAGTGCTCCGTCGAGCTCGGAGACCTCGCCGCCTCGGCCGAGCGGCGTGCCTCGTTTGATGTAACGCAGGCCCGAGTCGTCATCGACAAACATGGCAGCGGTGAGTTCGGTCTCGAAGTAGCCCGGTGCGATGGCATTGACGCGAATGTTGTGGCGCGCCCACTGCGTCGCTAGCTCCCGGCTCAGTTGGACGAGCGCACCCTTCGAGGCGGAGTACCCCGCCTGGGCATTGTTGCCGGCACCGACCAACGCATGGACCGAGGCGATGTTGACGATGCTGCCACCCTCGCCGCGCTCGATCATGTTTCGCGCCGCCGCTGCGGCGAGCACGAACGCGGCGCTGAGGTTGACGTCGACCACCCGCCGAAAGTCGGCGGGATCCTCGTGCTCTGCCCGCGTGACGGCGTCGGAGATGCCGGCGTTGTTGATCACCACATCGATGCGTCCGAACTCCTCGATGGTGC
>CBESNZ010000153.1:0-7749 GCA_965531045.1 uncultured Acidimicrobiales bacterium | reverse complement strand
GCTGTGCGTCGGCGTCTGCCTCAGCATCATCGCGCTCGGCAACATCGGGCTCATCCCCACGATCACCTGGTCCGCCTCGACCGATGTCGCAACGGTGCTCGACAGCATCGGACTGGCCGCCGCGGTGCTTGCCGTGCTCGCACTGCGCGAGCAGTACCGGGTCAGCGGCAGCGCCGTTGCCGCCCGTCAGGCAGCGCTGCTCATCGGTATTGCTGTGGCGGTGTACCCCGCCGACATCTTCGACACCGGAGCCGACCTCTGGGCTGACGTCGGACTCATCGCCCGGCTCGGGGTCGCAGCGATGGCGCTGGCCCTCGTCATCGGGGCCGAAACCTCTCGATTCAGCTGGGCCAAATGGGTCGGTACGCAGCTCGGTGTCCTGATCGTGCTCATCGCCGGTGCTGCGGCACTGCGAATGGCGCTACCCGACGCGCATGCGATATCGCTCGGCATGACCCGATCGTTGTTCGCCGGAGGGTTCCTCATCCTCGCCCTCGTCCTCGCGACGTACGGGTTGCGGCAGCGACGTCCCGTGTTCGCGTGGATCTCCTTGCTGCTCCTCGCCATGGCGGTCGTCGACGCCCAGGTCGCCGCCGACGGACTCTCGCCGCTCAGCACGGTGGCCAGCAAGGCCGGTCGCCTCCTCGCCGTCGTCGGCTTGTTGTACGTGGCAGTCATCGAGTTGCGAGACCTCGTTGTCGCCGAACGCGAGGCCGCCTTCGCCGCTCGTGCCGAAACGGCCCGAGCCGCCGACCGGCTGGTGCAAGAGCTCGATGTACAGCAACGATTGGTGCACGACGCCCGCAACGCGCTCGTGGCGATCCAGGGTGGGCTCGGCTCGCTCGATCGCACCGGCGACAGCGATGACGATGCGCCCATGCTCGCCGCGATCAAACTCGAGGTCGATCGTCTGCGCTCGACCTTCGAGGACCCGACGCATGACGATCTCCCCCGTTCCTTTGAACTGAGCGAAGCCTTGTCCCCCATGGTCAGCTGTTATGCGGGGGCCGGCTTTCGGGTCGCCCTTCACTCGAACGGGCCGGCCTGGGCGCAGGGGCGGGCTGCGGCCACCGCAGAAGCCGTCCAGAACGTGATCGACAACGCCATTCGCTACGCGCCCGACGGCGACATTTCGGTGTGGATCATGGGCACCGACGACCATGCGGAGATCCGGATAGGCGACCGCGGCGCCGGGATCACCGATGCGAATCAGCTCCGCATCTTCGAACGCGGCGCAACGCAGGGTTCGGGATCGGGCATCGGGCTACACGTGTCGCGTTCGCTCATCGAACAGCAGGGCGGCACGCTCACCGTCACCACCCGACACGGCGGCGGCAGCATCTTCACCGTGTGCCTCCCGACCGGCCGCGTCCCCGTCGACAATGAGGGACCGGCGTCGCACCTCGACCTCGCTTCAGAGGCAGCCGCGCGACACTTCACCCGCACGACTCCCCTGCAGCAAGGCTGACCTTGGCCACCATCGCCATCATCGACGATCATGCGCTGCTCAGCGAGGTCCTCCGACGCTCGCTGAGCAATGTCGGCCACGACGCCCACGTCCTCACCATCGACGACACGTTGACTGACCAGGTGCGCGAACTCGCACCCGAGCTCACCCTGCTCGACCTCGAACTCGGGCCGGACGCGCCGGCGGGTCAAGACCTCATCCCTTCGCTCCGGGCGGTGAGCCTGCATGTCGTTGTGGTATCGGGGGTGACCGACGAGCTGACGCTTGCGGAATGTCTCGAGGCGGGCGCGTCCGGCCTCCTGTGCAAGTCGGCACCCTTCGACGACCTCATCCAAGCTATCTCGGCGTGCATAGAGGGCCAGCAGATCCACCCGTCCGCGGCAGAACGCCAGCGGCTACTGGCCCAACTCCACGACCACCGCCGCACCTTCGCCAACGCGACGCTGCCGTTCGACACGTTGTCGACCCGCGAGGCCGAAGTGCTCCGCCTGTTGTGCGATGGCCAGGGAGCGGCAGAAATCAGCGAGATGTCATTCGTCGCCATCTCGACCGTCCGCTCGCAGATCAAGGCGATCCTGCGAAAGCTCGGCGTCTCGTCGCAGCTCCAGGCCGTCGCCCTCGCCAACAGCTCGAAGTGGGCCAGCAGCAGCAGTCGTAGCTAGCCGAGCGCCTCGAGCGCCTCGGACAGTTCGAGCCACTGCTCCTCGAGTTCGGCCAGCTGCGACTCGATATCTCTTAGTTCCGACCCCAACGCGGTCAGCTTTTCGTGGTCGACGCCGGCGTCGACCAGCGCCTCGTTGAGCGATGTCCGCTTCTTGTCGAGCGGACGAATCGCCTTCTCCGCATCTTTGATTCGCTGGCGTAGGGTGCTTTTCGAGGGCGCCGGACCCGCCGCCGGGCCAGGGCTCGCGACCGACGAGTTTGCGACCTTGGCGGTCTTTCCCGGCTTTTGTTTCTTGCCCCGCTGCGCTCGGCGTTCGTTCTCCCACGATTCGTAGCCACCGGGCACGCGCCCAACCCGGCCGCTTCCATCGAGCACGACCACATCGTCGACGGTGCGCTCGAGGAATGCACGGTCGTGGCTGACCACGATCACCGCCCCGGGGAAATCCTCCAGGAAGTCCTCGAGCGATCGCAACGTGTCGAGATCGAGGTCGTTGGTCGGTTCATCGAGGAACAGCACATTGGGCTGCTGGGCCAACGTGATCACCAGTTGGAGCCGACGGCGTTCGCCACCCGAGAGCAATTCGATGGGGGCGAACTGGGTGTCGGAGTCGAACCAGAATCGTTCGAGCAGCCGAGCGTCGCGCCAGTCCGGCTCGCCGCCTCCGGGCGTGACCGCGTGGCGGACCCGTTGCTGCGGGTCGAGTTCGCGCCCGACCTGGTCGTAGTAGGCCAGCGAAACGGTCGGCCCCGTGGTGATCTTCCCCTCGGTCGGGGCGAGCCGGCCGGCGAGGATGTCGAGCAAGGTCGACTTGCCGGTGCCGTTGACGCCGACGATGCCGAGCCGCTCACGCGGGCCGATGTCGAGCGTGACGTTGCGAAGCAGGTCCGGCGAATCGGCCGGTGCGGTGGCGTGGCGAAAGCTCACCTTCTCGAGTTCGATGACCTGGTCGCCGAGCCGGGGGGTGTCGACATGCCAATTGAGGTCGCCCTGTCGGGCGGCAGCCTGCGGACCGCCCTCGACCAAGGCCGTGGCGCTGCGGATACGGGCCTTCGACTTCGCCGTACGCGCCGGGGCGCCTCGGCGCAGCCATTCGAGCTCGCGCTTGGCCAGGTTCTTCCTGACCGACTCTGCGGACTCGGCCGCATCCTCGCGGGCCGCGCGACCCTCGAGGTAGGTGGCATAACCGCCGTCGTGCAGGTACCCGGTGCCCCTATCGATCTCGAGCACCTTGGTGGTGACCGAATCGAGCAGGTGACGGTCGTGCGTGACCACCAGGAGACCCCCCGAGAAGCGGGCCAGCCGCTCCTCGAGCCACGCGATGCCGTCGATGTCGAGATGGTTGGTGGGTTCGTCGAGGACCAGCAGGTCGCACTCGGTGACGAGCGTCCTGGCCAACGCCACCCGTTTTGCTTCACCACCGGAGAGGAGCGCGACGTCGGCATCGAGCTTGGCACCCATGCCGAGCCGATCGAGCACGGACTCGCCCTCCCACGCCGCGGCACCCTTGGCCGCAGCCACGGCCTCGCGTACCGTGCCGGTGCCCAAGTCAGGCCGTTGCGGAAGGTGAGCTATACGAACATCGCGGCCCCGGCGGACAACCCCCGATTCGGGTTCGGTCTCCCCCAACAACACGCGCACGAGCGTCGATTTGCCGCAGCCGTTGAGGCCGACGACCCCGACCCGGTCGCCCGTGGCCAGCGTGACCGAGAGGTCGGTGAACAGCGCCTTGCCTGGCCGGCTCTGGGAAACCTTGTCCGCATCGATCAAAATCACACGGGCGAGCCTACGATCCAACGACGCGAACGCCTTCTGGACAGCGGAATTCCCGGCCCCCTGACAGGACCGGGAATTCCGCCACCAAAACAGCGCTGGTATTTCGTTTCCAGGGTGTCGTACGTTGCTGACTCTTTGAACAGAAGCCCGCTTGACGGAACCCCTTGAACAGCACTCAGTGTGCCGCGCTTCGACGGCGGCTACATGGGCTTTTCGGCTCAACTTTGCCGAGCACCGTGCCCACAACCGCACTGGGCCCGCAACCGCACTAGATTCCTCCCCATGACTTCTTCCCCCGGCCCCGGCTGGTGGCTCGCGACCGACGGGTCGTGGTACCCGCCCGAGGCGCATCCCGACGTTGCGTCGCGCCCGCGCGCCAGCGCTCCCGTCGGCGCCCATGTTTCGGGTCCCGCCCGCCGTCCTTCACTTCGACGCTACGCCGTCGCCACCGCCGCTTCGGCCCCCGTTGCCGCGGCACCTTCGCCCAGCCTCGGGGCGAACGACCTCATCCCCCTCGACGGCAACTTCGGAGACAGCTTCGCGGCTGCGCCAGAGGAACTGGCGGCTCCGCCGTCCGCTTCACCGCAGTCTCCACCTCCCGCTCCACCTCCCGCTCCACCTCCCGCTCCACCGCAGGCGGAAGCGCCGGCGACGGCCATCGACGAGCTGCTGGCCGCAGTCGACACCTCCACCGCAACGACGCTTCCCGATATCGATGACGGGCCGAAGCCCGATCTGATCCCGCTCGAGGTTCCCCACATGGAGGAGGCCCCGCCGCCGCTCCAACAGGACATGGACCCGACCTCCGCGCTGTCCCGCTTCATGCCTCCTTCGGCCCCGGCGTCCACCAGCACCTACGAACCGCCGGAGGCGCCGCTCGATCACGATCCACTTGCCTCGGTTGCGGCCGATCCCGTCTTCGACGATTACGAGGACGATCACGACGCCGCTCCATCGCCCGAGCACGCCGAGGCCAAGGCCGAGCCCGACGCCTGGGACGCCGATCCCGACGACCTCGCCGCAGAACTCGAAGGATCTCAGCGAAGCAAGAAGGACCAGAAACGTCACGAGCGAGACGCCAAGAAGGCGTCGCTGAAGGAATCCAAGGAGGCCACCAAAGCCGCCAAGGAACTGGCCAAGTCCGAAGCGAAGCAGGCATCGTCCAATCGGTCGGGCATCAGCGCGATCTCGCTCTTGGTACTTGTTGCTCTGGTCGCCGCCGCCGGCGTCTACTACTGGATGTTCATCCGTGAGGCCGACACCGACAACCCAGCGGACGGCGCCCGAAGCGGCACCGTCTCGGTCTTCGATCTCGGTGTGGGCAACTGCATTGGCGACGACGGCGAGCCGGTGCCTCTGACCGGGGAGATCAAACAACTCCCGTCGGTGGCCTGCACACAACCCCACCAACACGAGGTGTTCCACATCGCCGTCTTCGAACCTGCGTCAGCGGAGTTCGACATCGAGGCCATCGGCCTCAGCGCAACCGCGGAGTGCCGAAACCGGCTCGAGGAGATCCTCAACCAGCCCGTGTCCGACGCGGGTCTCACCTACTCCATGCTGTACCCGACCGAACAGAGCTGGGCCGAGGACGACCGCTCCACGCTCTGTGTTGCGTCGCGTCCCGGTGGGCTGCTCGAGGCGCCGCTGGCCGAGCTCGGCCAGTAACCGCGTCGGTCGGCTAACCCCCGAGGAGGCGATTGACCGCAGCGCCGATCTTGCTCGGGCCCTTCGGCTCCCAGCCGTCGGGCACCAACTCCGGTGCCTTGGTCTGCAGCGCAGTCAATACCTGGTCAGCCGTGGGGTTGACCAAGCTCACCGACCCGATGACGACGGTAGGAACGGTCTCGCTCCCGTTTGCGATGGCACGAACCGCGGCCGCATCGCCCGGGTTCTCCCAGATGTTGTGCTTCGTGAGCGGCACGTCGAGGCGATTGAGATCGCGTTCGAGCCGCATGCAGAACGGGCAGCCGGGACGCCAGTAGTAGTCGAGTTGGGGAATATCGGGCATCGGGCAGCTTTCTGGACTATGACGGACGGTGACGGACGGTGACGGGCCTGTGACTGGACTGCGCCGCTTCTCGGCGCACTCACCCAAACACAGCTCCGGCCGGGAATGTTCCGGACCTAGGGCAGGTAGCGCCCGCAGACCGGCCACGTATTGGTCTTGCCCCGGCGGGCGTACAGGATGCGAGCCCGGGCGTCCTGCTCGAGCGGCGGTGCCGCTGCCGGGTCGCCGGTGCCGCCGACCGTGGCCCACGTCGCTCGATCGAACTGATACGCACCCCGGTACAGGCCTGAGGGGCTGAGAGCGGCGTAGTTATTGGTCGACTCGCAGAAGCGCAACTGATCCCATGCGGACTGGGGTGCCTCACCGAATGGGCCCTCGGCGACAGCGAGGTCGGATTCGGCCCAGGCGGTCGCTATCAACAGCCACTGTTCTTCGTTGCGAAGCTGCGTCTCGAGTCGTTCGACGTCGAGGCGCACCTCGCGAAGGTGGGCCCGCACCTCGTTGGCCCGCGAGGCCATCAGGACGAGTTGCTCGTCGGAGGTGAGGCGCAGCGCCTGGTAGCGGTCGAGGGAACGACGCGACAGGGCGGCGCGGTCGGCCACGAGGTACCAACGCCAACTGACGTCGCCGGCGTTGTCCGATGACAGCAGGTAGTCGGAATCGGCGACATCTCCCCCACCGATGTACGCCGTCAGCATGAACTCGCGGGCGTCGCGCGAACTCTGCTCGAGGAGCTGGAGCGTGTCGACCTGTTGCTCGCTCAGCGACAGCCGTTGGCTCTCGAGCGAGCTCTGCTCGGCCTCGAGAGCTTCGACCTGAGATCTCGACGCGGCCAGGGCGTCCGTTGCTGTGGTGACCCTCGCCGCGGCGTCGGCCACGGTCGGCACGTTGCCGGGACGATCCATGCGCGCGTCGGCCACACCGCTCGTCACGAGAACGGCGAGGCACAGAGCGAAGACGACCGACGCGAAGACGGCGGAGGTTTGGAAGCGGCGAACCATGGGAATGATGGCGGCACCGTAGTGGGCAGAAGCGGATTTTGCGTCCTCGGCCGCCTCTGTTTAGCACTAAGTTTGTTTTTCGACGCTAAGCTATCGCTCAAGAACGTCCGAGGCGACCAAACCGGGAGTGGAAATGTCTGTCACGCTGAGCGATCTCGTCCTCACCGACGAGCGGCCATGGGTCGCCGAAGCGAAGTGCGTCGGCAAAACCCACCTCTTCTTCGCCCCGCCCGGCGAACGGTCCCAGCGCCGGGCCCGGCGAGAGGCGCTCGCCACGAGCTACTGCAACCAGTGCCTGTCGCGCATCGCATGTCGACAGTGGGCCCGCACCAGCCGCGAGTCCGGGTTCTGGGGAGGGGAATCGGACGAGGAGCGCGCCGCCGCCGGATACCCGCCGCGTTCGCCGAACCGCCGGGCCGTCGCCGAAGCGGGACGGAAGGCCCGCCGGGCCGGTCTCATCGAACCCACCGCGGAGGACACGCCCGCCGACGGCGCCGACGAGTACGGTTGCGATTCACAGCAAGCCTCGTAAGGAACATCGGTCGTGACGGCTCCGCCCGAATACCTCTCGCTGCAAGCAGCAGCAGATCAACTCTCCGTCCACTACATGACGGCGTATCGCTACGTCCGCACCGGGCGGCTGCCCGCGACCAAGGTCGGCGGCCACTGGATGGTGGAACCTTCCGACCTCGCGATGTTCATCGCCGGCGACACCGACGGCCATCCCGCCAAGGCCGCGACATCGTCCGCTTTGCAGAATCGGATGATCGCCAACGACGCCGCAGGGGCCTGGCAACTGTGCCAGGACGCCCTCGCATCGGGGTTCACC
>CBESNZ010000152.1:0-7788 GCA_965531045.1 uncultured Acidimicrobiales bacterium | reverse complement strand
TCTCAATCCAGTGCTGCTCGTGCGGCTGCGACGTGCGCGTCGGTGAGTTCGGACAGCTGGCGGGTTGCGGGGTCGATACACAAACGCCGCAAGTCGTCGCCGTCCATACTGGCCAGCCCCTTGTAATGGCGAGCGCGGATGTTCGTACCGCCCCGCTCGGTGAATTGGTCGAGCACGCTCTGCCGTCCCTCGGGCGAGTACGCGAAGACTGCAGCCCGGTGTTGATCACAGGTCGCTCCGAACTGCGGCGCCCGAATCGTGAACAGTCGGCGGTCGGCGATCAGCCGGGGCATGATTCGGTGGATCATCACGAGCAGCAATGCCTTGGCGTGCACCCCGTCAACGTCGGCATCGGTCAACAGGATCACCCGTTCGAACGGCGGACGCTCAGGGTCGGCGAGCTCGGGATCGGCCGCCTTGTTGCGGCTGATGCGCCGGTACATCTCGGCTACCCGTTCGTTGCGTCGCACCTCGGCGTCGCTCGCCCGCTCGACGTTCATCGGTTTGCCCCGCATCCCGTACACGACGTGGCGTGCCTTCTCGCAAACGTTCTGCAACGCGTTCGCTGCGGAGACACCCTCGACGATGAAGAGCTCATGATCCATTTGCACGGGCGTCAACACTATGCGCTTGGACGGGGCAGACTGGGGCCATGGCCAATACCGATTTCCCAGCGAATGCCGCCGCTCCGGTCGACACCGGTCGGTCGTGGCGGACGAGACTCATTCTCGTCGCCATCGCGTCGGTCGCGCTCGTCATCGCGTGGTTCGTCGGCGCCACGGTTATTCCCCGCTGGTGGGCGCAGCGCCTCGGCAACACGGTCGACGGCCGCTTGACCTTCGGCAGCCTGCTCGGATTCACCATCGGTCTTGCGTTTACGCTCTTGCCGCTGTTCGTGCTGTGGCTCGGTTGGCGGTTTCGCAAGGGGTGGGGACGGCTCGGCATCACCGTCGCTGCTGCGCTGCTGGCCGCCGCGCCCAACCTGGCCACACTCGGCATCGTGGTCGGCAACGGCAATGCGGCCCACGCCGGCGAGAGGATTCTCGACGTCGACGGCCCCGGCATCCGGGGCGGGTCGCTGATCGGTGCGATCGTCGGGGCGTTGGTGGCGGGAGGATTGCTCTTCCTCGTCACCTCGCGGCGGCGAAACAAGACGAAGGCCAAGGAGTTCAAGTCGCGGCTCGAGGCGTCCGAGCGGGGCTGACCAGCGGCTCAGCCGTGTAGCGCTCGATCGATGAGCTGCATCGGATGCACGGTCGGTACGCCGGCATTGGCCAAGTGCATGGCACAACCGGGGTTGGCCGAGGCCACCACATCGGGTGTGACCCGATCGATCGCCGCTACCTTGCGATCGCGGATCTGACCGGCGAGCTCGGGTTGCAGCACCGAGTAGGCGCCGCCCGCCCCGCAGCACAGCCCATCGTCGTCGAGCTCGACCAGCTTGCGAACATACGGGGCCAGGACCACCCGAGTGGCCGTGTGTACTCGTTGCACGTGCCGTAGGTGGCAGGGGTCTTGCACCGCGACGGTCAGGTCGAGCGGCGAAACCCTCGGCAGGTCGGCCATGTTGTCGGCCAGCCATTCTTGGATGTCGAACACGCGCGCCGAGAACGCCACGGCTTCGGGAGTGCCCAGCAAGTGGCCGTAGTCCTTCATCGCGGCACCGCATCCGGCCGAGTCGACGAGGATCGGCCTGTCGGGTTCGAGTGATCCCATCATCCCGGTGGCGAGATCCCGGGTGGTTGCGGTCAAGCCGGCGTGGGCTTGGAGCGCACCGCAACACGGGGCGAGATCACCGGTCGGGGTGACACCGAACCCGGCCGCCTCGATGACCCGCTGGCCCGCTCGGTGTACGTCGCGTTGCCATGCGTCCATCACGCAGCCGGTGAACAGGTACACATCGGTCCCGGAGGCCACCAGCGGTTTGTGACGCACCGGGATCTCGTCGGGCAGGCCGAGGCGTTTGGGCACCAGTCCGGTCTTGAGGGCAACCCCGAGTGCCTTGCTGCCGAGCCGCAACGCGGCCGGTGTTTCCAGTGACTTGAATGCCAAGCGCTGCCAACGTGGCGTGATCTCCCTCGCGTCGGCCAGCGTCTCGCGGGTGCGCTCCATCAGGTGCCCGTAGGGAACGCCTGATGGGCACGCCGGCTCGCAGCCGCGGCATTGCACGCAGCTCTCGAATGCGTTCACCACCTCGTCGGTGAGCGGTGCGCCGTTGTTGTGCACCTCGCGCATCAAGGCGATGCGGCCTCGGGGAGACTGGGTTTCGTCGCCGGTAACCCGGTAGGTGGGGCAGTGGGGAAGGCAGAGGCCACAGCTCACACAGGTGTTGAGGTCGTCGGCGTCGAGTTTGAGATCCATCACGAACCGCCCGGCATGCGGCCAGGGTTGAGTCGACCGGTGGGATCGAACTGGGCCTTCACCCTTTCGCTCACCGCCCGCACCTCGGGCGACAGAGACGCGGCTGGCTGCGGTCGTTCGGCCCACAGGGTGCCTACCCCGATCAATGCCGTGACCGCTCCCGTGTCGTACGGGTATCGGCCGCGAGGAGCGAGGTCGGCCAACTGTGCCGGAGCGAGGGACCACCGGTGACCGCCGGGTTCGGTGAACGGCGAACATGGTTCGAATGTGCCCACGGTGGCGAGGACCGCGGTTTGGTCATCGACGTCCGGTTTGTGGCCCTCGAGTAACACCGTGGTGGCGGTGCCGTCCCAGACGACGGCGCTCGGGGAGAGCAGGGCCCCGTGGGTGGCAAACGGGTTGGCGTCGGATGAGCGGAGCCATTGCGAGACCGCCGGGATCGGGTTGGTGCGCACGATGACCTCGGCCAGGCAGCCGAGCGTCCCGAGCGATCCGGTCAGGAGACGGGGGAGATCGAAACCGGTGACGTTCTTCACGGTGGGTCCGCCGCCGGTGACGATGCGGCCTTCCGCGGACACATACCGGACCTGCAAAACGGCGGACCGAAGGGTGCCGCGGCCCAGCACCTCGAGATGGTTCTCGGCGACGGCAATTGCGCCACCGACCGTGCCGGGACCGTTCGGGCCAACGCGCTCGGGAAGCCCGGTTCGCTGGCCCTTTGCTGCGAGCTCGGCATGGAGTTCAGCGACGTTCGTCCCGGCCCGAACGGTGACGATCATCTCCTCGGGGATATACGACACGATGCCTTTGGGGGCTCGAACGATGCGGGCGTTTCCGGCGACTTCGCCGCCGAGACCCCAGCGGCTGCGACCGCCTTCGATGGCGACCGGATCCGTCTCGCCGACCTCGGCGGCGAACGCGGCAAGGACCGGGTCGGTCGAGGTGAGTGTGGCGGTCATCCCCAACGCCTCATCCCCATACACCGCGGGGCACTGCCCGGAGGGCGGCGATGTCGGCGCAGCTGTGTCCGGTGGGCATCACCTTGCCGGGGTTGGAGCGACAGCTGGGATCGAATGCTTGGCGCACGCGGTTCTGGTGGTCGAGGTCGTCCGATGTGAATTGGGCTTCCATGAATCGTTGCTTCTCGACACCGATGCCGTGCTCGCCCGACAGCACACCTCCGGCTTCGAGGGATGCGGTGATGATCTCGGCACCTGCGGCGTGCACCCGTTCGAGTACGCCTGCCTGGCGTCCGTCGAAGAGGATGAGTGGGTGCAAGTTGCCGTCGCCGGCGTGGAACACGTTCATGATGAGAAGCTCGTGCCGATCGGCGATGTCGGAGATCTGCTCCAGGACGTCGGCCAACTTCGACCGGGGTACCACCGTGTCGTGGAGATAGTAGTCGGGCGCGATTTGGGCGATGGCCCCGAAGGCGGTCTTGCGGCCCTTCCACAGCAGTGCCCGCTCGGCGTCATCGGCCGCCAGGCGAACGTCGAGCGCGTTGTTGGCCATACCGATCTGGCGGATGTGTTCGGCATCGATGTCGACGCCGCTCTCGAGTCCGTCGACCTCGGCGAGCAGCACCGCTGCGGCGTCGGTGGGGTAGCCGGCGTGCACGTACTTCTCGACCGCTTGGGTGATCGCCTGATCCATCACCTCCATCGCCGCCGGGACCACGCCCGCTGCGACCACACCGCTCACCGTGTTGGCGGCATCTCGGACGGAGCCGAACGACAGCAGCAGGGTGCGAACGGCCGGACGGTTTCGGGTAAGTCGGACAGCTACCTTGGTGGCGATGCCGAGGGTGCCTTCGCTCCCGATGAAAACTCCTCGAAGGTCGTAGCCAGCGGGTTCGGCGTCGAGTCCTCCGAGCTGTAGGACGTCGCCAGAGCTGGTGACGACCTCGACGGCCTGCACGTGCGCGTTGGTGACGCCATAGGCCAGGCAATGCGGGCCGCCGGAGTTGTTGGCGACGTTGCCACCAATCGTGCAAACCTGCTGGCTCGAGGGGTCTGGCGCGAAGTGGTAGCCCAGCGGCCTCAGGTGGTTGGTGAGGTCGAGGTTGATAACACCCGGGCCGACCCAGGCCACCCCGTTCGCCACATCGATGTCGTGGATCTTGTTCATCTTCGTGACCGCCACCACGACGGGGGCTTCGCCCAGGGGGATTGCGCCACCGGCGAGTCCGGTTCCGGCGCCTCGTGGCACCACGGCCCGGCCGTGTTCGGTGGCGACGTGCATGATGGCGACCACCTCGGCGGTGGTCGTCGGGTAGCAGACCGGCCCGGAGTTGCCGCCGTCGAACACCGAGGCGTCGCGGCTCATCAACGAGCGATGGGCTCCGTCGTTGCGCACTCGATCGGGGGACAACGCCGCTTTGAGGTCGGCGATGATCGGATCGGTCTCGGCCGCGTTGGTGCGAGACCGCAGCCGGTCGAGGAGGCTCATGGGTTCACGGTAGACCTATCGCCGAGAGCGTTGCTTGTTGGGCTTCTTGTCGTCCGGCAGGAACATCGAGATGCCCCAGCTGACGACGCTGATGATGACGGCGCCGAACACCGCAGACCAGAATCCATCGATGTCGAGGTTGTCGGTCAGCTTCGCGGTGATACCAAGCATGCCGGCATTCACCACGACGGTGAAAAGGCCCACCGTGACGATGATGGCGGGGAACGACAGGAAGAGCGCTGCGGGCTTGATGAGTGCGTTGACCACGCCGAAGATCAGTGCCACCAGGAGCAGGCCTCCGAAGCTCGACGTGAGATCGATGCCATCCACGATTCCGCCTGCCACCCAGAGGGCAACGGCGTTCACGGCGATTCGGATGAGGAACTGCTCCATGGATCCGATGCTAGGCCATCCTGGCGCCCACGGCGGTAGCAGCAACTACTCTCTGACCATGACCGATTCGACCTTCAAGGATTCAGACGGCATCGACGTGTTCACTCGTTCGTGGCGCATCGACCAGCCGAGGGCAGCGGTCGTCATCGCTCACGGGGCATCGGAACATTCCGGTCGCTACGGCCGCTTCGCTTCGGCCCTCAACGCCGCCGGCTTCGACGCGTACGCGATCGATCACCGCGGTCATGGGCGCACGGCCGACTCGACGGGCAAGGGCCGGATGGGTCCGCGTGGGGTCGACGGGATTCTCGACGATTTGGCACAGCTGATCGAGATTGCCCGCACTGCGTCGTCGGTCCCGGTGGTGCTGTTCGGTCACTCCATGGGTTCGATCTTCACGCAGGCGTTTGTCGAACGACGGCCGAACGAACTGGCCGGGTACGTGCTTTCCGGGTGTCCGGGACCGCTTGCGGAGGGCTTCGGCGAACTCCTCGAAGGTGTCGTCGCGGCCGCCGAGGGTGGAATGGCCGACGAGCCGCTCGACGTGCTCGGCGGATTCAACGACGCGTTCGAACCCGCCCGCACGCCCTACGACTGGCTGAGCCGGGACGAGGCAGAGGTCGACGCCTACATCGCCGACCCGCTGTGCGGCGACGGCGTTCCGCTCACGTACGGCTATGTCGCCGGCATGCTCGGAGCGAGTGCCGAGGCCATGGCGGCCGACGGCGTCGCATCAACGCCATCGCACCTCCCGGTGTTGTTGGTCACCGGCGAGCAGGACCCGGTGGGTGGCATTGGGGTGCAGGTGCGCGAGCTCGAGAGTTCGCTGACCGAGGCCGGCCTCGCGGTCACAGCCCACTACTACCCCGGTGCCCGCCATGAGGTTCTGAACGAAACCAACCGTGACGAGGTCACCGCCGGCATCGTTGCCTGGCTCGATTCCGTCGTTCCATCGGGTTCGTGAGCAAGGCCGTGCCCTACATCGACCGTCGCGGGGTGCACGACGCCGACGCCCACATCATGGAACCGCCCACGTGGCTCCGTGACCATGCCGATCCGGCCATCAGGGACCGCATCGAGATCCCCGCCTACGCCAATGAACTCGCGCAGACCGGTGATGCGGCAGCGGGGAGTGCACCGGACCCTGCGGAGCTGCACGAGATCTTTGCGCGGCTGGCCCGGCGGCATCGCAGCGAGGAGTTTCTCGCCGATGAAGCCGCCGAGGTGATGAACCGGAAGAATTTCGCCGCCACCGGGGGCTTCCTCGCCGAGGACCGGCCACGAGTGCTGGACTACATCGGCGTCGAGAGCCAGCTGCTGTTCAACACGTTCCACAACAGCCGGTTGTTTCAGTGGGAGCACAGTGGCGACCTCGAGCTCGCCTACGGAGCGGCACGGGCGCACAACCGGGGCATGACCGAGTTCTGTGCGGCCGACGCTCGGCTGCTGCCTTCCTGCTACGTGCCCCTGGCCGACTTCGAGCTCGCCGATGCCATGGCGGCAGAGGCGATCGACATGGGCGCGGCTGCGCTACTGGTGGCGTCTGGCTGTCCGGACGGGCACTCGCCGTCGCATCGAGAGCTCGACCGCGTTTGGCGCCAGGCCGAAGAAGCCGGCATCCCGGTGGTGTTTCACGTCGGGGGCACCGGTGACCTGATCGATCCTGCGTACTTCAACAACGGCTTGGCGATCCCACCCGACTTCCACGGCGGCGAAGAGAACTTTCGATCCGTCGACTACATGGCCATCCCGTTCCCGCCGATGCAGACCCTCGCCACGATGATCTTCGACGGCGTCCTCGAGCGCCATCCGGACCTGCGTATCGGCGTCATCGAGCAGGGTTGCATCTGGCTTCCCAGTTGGTTGAAGCAGATGGAGTCGGCGATGGATGCCTTCGGCCGCCACGAGGAGCGCTTGCGCGCTCTGTCGCTGACGCCCGGTGAGTACGTCGAGCGGCAGGTGCGGGTGACCCCGTATCCCACCGAGGACGTGGGTTGGGTCACCGACCAAATCGGGCCGAACATCTTGTTGTTCAACACCGACTATCCGCACGTCGAAGGTGGCCGACGGCCCTACGAGCGATTCGAGCGCAGTCTCGGCGATCGGTCGGAGGCCGTGCGCGAGCGTTTCTACACCGACAACTTTCTGGACCTCATGGGAACGGCTGCTTCGCCGCTCTAGGCAAGCTGCTGGAGGCACGCCACTGCGTCGTCGACTCGGTCTGCGGGCACCAGCAGGTGATCGTGGAAGTAGCCGGCGAGCACGTTGCAGGGGATGCCGTGGCCGGCGAGGGCCACCGAGAACGCGGCGGTGAGTCCCACGGCTTCAAGTGCACTGTGGACGTCGAGGGTCAGCCAGGCTGCGACAAACTCGTGCGGCCAGTTGTTGGCTTCGGCGGTTTCGACCGTGCACACGACGGTCGTGCCCTCGGACTCTTCGATGATCGCTTCGATGCCGTTGCCGATTGTCGGAAGCTCGAGTCCTGGATCAAGCGTGACCAGCGTGAACCGGCCGGGACGTCGGCTGACGGCAAGCGTTTGGAGCATTGCCTCGAGATCGGTTTCGCCAGCCATGGGCAAACACTAT
>CBESNZ010000151.1:0-7850 GCA_965531045.1 uncultured Acidimicrobiales bacterium | reverse complement strand
CCGGCCTGCTGAAACTCCTCGGCCATGATGACCTGCTCGAGTTCGGTCAGGCCTCCCCCTCCGTACTCCGCCGGCCATGCCGGGGCCAAGAGTCGGTGCTCGGCCAGGATCGGCCGCCAGGACTTCGTGAACTCGACGATTTCGGCATCGTTCAGCGAACCGATGCCGGCCCAGTTCGATGGCAGCTTCTCAGCCAAGAAGGCCTGCATCTTCTGGCGAAACGCCTCGGCTTCTTCGGAATACTGCGGGTCCATGGGGACCGAGGCTAGTTGAGCATCTTGCGCAGCGGTGCGTCGTAGCGCGATGCCGCGCCGCGGCGTTTGTTCACGAAGGGCTCCCACCGAGCGCCGTCCCCCGATGGGTCGTCGCCCAGCACCGTGACGCGTTGAATGACGCGCTCGCCCTCGAAGTCGTGCACGACGCAGTGCTGCGTGCAGCGGTTGTCCCAGATCGCCACGGTGCCAGGTGTCCAGCTGTACCGAACACAGAATCGTTCCTGCGTGCTCCAGCCCCACAGAAACCGCAGCAAACTCGTGCTCTCGGCGTGGCTCATCTCGACGATCCGACGGGTGAAGTGCTCGTTGACCAGGAGCGACCGGCGGCCGGTCTCCGGGTGGACGCGAACCACCGGGTGGATCGCCGCCATCTCGGGCTTCCCGTGGGGCGCGGCGTCGTGCAGCGCCGTGAGGCCCGTCAACAGCTCTCGCATCGGTTCGCTGAGCTCGTCGTAGGCCAGATACTGGTTCGCCCACATCGTGTCGCCGCCGACCGTGGGGCAGGTCACCATGTGCATGATCGACAAAACAGACGGGTGCGGCAGGAAGGTGACGTCGCTGTGCCACTCGTCGGCGACACCGCCGAAGCTGGCCTTCAGCTCGACCACTTCGACATGTTCATCGTCGGGCCGGGGCAGGTTGGGGTGAACCTCGAGATCACCGAACTTCGAGCCGAACGCAACGTGACCGTCCAACGTGAGTTGCTGATCGGGAAAGAAGAGCAC
Organism: uncultured Acidimicrobiales bacterium; assembly: GCA_965531045.1. GTDB lineage: Bacteria > Actinomycetota > Acidimicrobiia > Acidimicrobiales > SHLQ01 > CBESNZ01. The sequence continues at coordinate 6,850 of CBESNZ010000151.1, read as the reverse complement.
CAGGTGATCGAGTAGGTGCGCCCGGATTTCGGCAACCTGCTCGACATCCGCCGTGTTCAGATCGATGTCTCGCACCTCGGCTCCGAGGGCTGCTCCCAGCGACGTGATGTGCATGCTGCACATCATCTCAGATCGTGGTGGCTAGTAGAACTCTTCGGAGTCGAGTTCTTCGGGCTCTATCAGATCGCCGGCCGCTGCGAGTGCGCCGGCCAGGGTCACCGCCCGCTCATAGACCGCCTCGAAGTAGTGCAACGCAATCGTCTCTTGGCCGGGAATCGGCGGCCGGCCGAGCGACCGCACCACCGCGGTGGGATCGCTCGTGATGCGAACGTTTTCCTCCGGTTTCGGCAAGGAGGCCGGATCGCCCCAGAACGCAGCCAACGCCTGCGGCGAGTTGCGATTCTTCGGCTTCGACCGGTTTCTGCTGTTCCGTCCGGAGCTGCTCTTACGGCTCATGCGTGCACCATCGCTTCGATGAGACTGGCGGCGGCGGGGTCGTCCTCGTCGGTCAACAGTTGCTCCGGGTCGATACCCAGCGCTCGCTGCAATTGTTGGGCGTCGAGGTCGCCGACCGAGCTCGACTTCGGCAGCACCATGTTGGCGATCTGACGCTTGCCCGCCACGACCTCTTCCACGCGCTCATCGACCGTGCCGGGACACACGAGCCGATGGCAGATGACCGTCTTGTCCTGACCGATTCGCCAGACCCGGTCGCGGGCCTGGTCCTCGACCGCCGGGTTCCACCAGCGGTCGTACAGCACGACGTGATTTGCCGCCGTCAGGTTGAGGCCGGTGCCGCCGGCCTTGAGTGACAGGACCATTGCTCCCTTGCCCGTTCCGTTCTGGAACTCTTCGATCATTCGATCGCGGGCCCCGCGCGCCAGACCCCCGTGGTAGCAGGGAACCTCCAAGCCGTTGCGCTCCGAGAGATAGGTCGCAAGGCGCTGACCCCAGGTTGCGAAGTGCGTGAAGATGAGCATGCGCTCGTCGGAGGCGAACACCGTCTCGACGATCTCGTTGAGACGAGCCAGCTTGCCCGAACGCCCGTCGAGCGGTTTGTCGTCGGTCTGGTAGTTGACGGGGTGGTTGCAGATCTGCTTCAACGCCGTAATCGCCGCCAGCACCGCCCCTTTTCGCTCGGGCGTGTTGTCGGAATCGGCGGTTTCGACCACCAAGGCATCGAGCACCGCCTGATAGAGGCCGATCTGCTCGGGGGTCATAGCGCAGTGGTCGAGTTCGTCGATCCGATCGGGCAACTCGGCGGCGATGGCCGGTTCGGCCTTGGTGCGACGGAACACCAGAATGCCGTTCAGCGCCCGGAGAGCGGATTCGGACTGCTCCTTCTTGTCGCCGGGTTTCGCTTCGCTCGGCGTGAGGTGTGCCACAAACTGCGACTTGGACCCGACCAAGCCGGGGTTGCAGTAGTCCATGATGGCCCACAGGTCGGCCAGGCCGTTCTCGATCGGGGTGCCGGTCAGTGCGATACGGGTTCGAGCCGTGATGCGTTGCAGCTGCTGTGCCGTTTCGCTTGCCGGGTTCTTCACGGCCTGGGCTTCGTCGAGCACGACCTTGCTCCAGTCGATCTTCGCGAGCTCGTCGGTGTCGCGCACCGCGGTGCCGTAGGTGGTGATGATGACATCGGTCTTGCGGGCGAGTGCGCTGAGCTTCGCCCCCTTGGCTCGATTGGCTCCGTGGTGCACGGCCACCTTGATGCCGGGCGTGAACTTGGCGGCTTCCGCGGCCCAGTTTCCGACGACCGCCGGAGGAGCGATGACCAACGCGGTGCCGTGCTCCTTGGTGGTTGTTGCCAGGTTCGCCAACATCGTGGGCGTCTTGCCCAACCCCATGTCGAGGGCCAGACACCCGCCCAGCCCGGCGCCGTCGAGGAAGCCGAGCCAGGCCAAGGCGTTTGCCTGGTAGCTCCGAAGCTCGCCTTCGAAACCGGGCGGGGTCGTCGACACCTCCGGCACGTTCGATGCTGCGTGCAGCAAGTCGGCCGCCCAGCCTTCACCGGCGATGGAAATACCGCCGAGGGCGGCCCCTTCCAGTCCGAGTGCGTGACGGAGCATGTCGGCGCCGGTGAGCTGTGTATCGTTCTCCCGCTCGGCCAAGGCCGCTGCAGCCTCGGCCAGATCGGCATGATCGAGCTCGACCCACTTACCCCGGGACTTGACGAGCGGGCGCGCTTCTGCGGCGAGCCGGACCACGTCGGCGGCGGTGAGTTCGACCTCGTCGAACATCGCGGTCCACGAAACGTTGGCCAACTGTTGCGCGCCGACCACCGACTCCTGGGCGTCGAGTGCGGTGAGCCGGAGGGTCGGCGTGGGCTTGCGGCGCGACAACTCGGGCACGCGGATTTCGAAGCCGGCGACGCTGAGCATCTCGCCGGTGTCGGTCATCAGTTTCCAGGCTTCGTCCTGGCTGAGGATGACCTCGGCCCGCCGGCTCTGGCCGCCGCGCAACAGCTCGGGGTACAGCCGCTCGAGCCGGGTCAGTTCGTCGCGAACGTCTTTGCGGCGCGCCTTGGAGGAATTGACGAGGGCAGCTTCGACCGGTTCGAGCGCACCGTTTTCGTTTGGGGCGAGGACCGCCAGATACCACGCGTCGATGTCGTCGGGTGGATCGAGCTGCAGGACCAGGGTGACGCCGGCCTCTCCGAGCGCCGGCCCGGCCCATTGCGTGAGGCGGCGACCGAGGTCGGCACCGACCCGGCCCGGCGCCTCGAAGGAGCTCCCATCGAGATGGGCCAACAGGGCTTCGCCGACATCGGCGCGGGTCTTGGGTTCGGGCGGCGCGGCCGGAACCTCGAGCCGCATCGCCGCATTGCGACAGATGGCATCGAGCAGGTCGGCGATGACAGCACGGGTGAAGGTCGGCGCGTCTTGCCGGTTGCCGAACGCATTTATGGCACCGGGCCGAGACTCGGCGAGCCCCGCAAATTCGGTGGGGTCGATCAGCGTCGGCATCCATCGCACGCTGAAACTGGACGGCTGACCGTCGTTGTCGTTGCGGGCACCTCTCCCCCGCTTCAGCTGCGGCACCATTCGGCCCTGCGCCACCAGGCGAACAGCGACCGCAGCGACCAAACCCAACCACGTCGCCGAGACGCCGAGTGTGTCGTCGTCGGCGGTAGAGCCCAAAGCCACGAGCCAGCCGAGGACCGAGGTCAAGGGTGCAGCTACGGCGTCGGCGCGTCCGCCGCCGGGAATCTTGACCGCTTGGTGATCTTCCCAATCGTCCGATGACACGCCCGCGGCCTTGAGCAGCCTTCGAACCTCGTCGGCCGGTTCGGATCGCTGCCCCGGGCCGCTTGCCCAAGCGACGATGTATCCCGGAGTCCACGAGAGCTGCAGTGCAACATCGCCAACCGGCTCAGCGGCCGATTCGGAGGGGACGGCCTGTCGTTGCGGTTGCTCGTTGGCACCGTACGTCGGGGGGCCGATGCGCTCGGTGATGACATCGTCGATGCGATCGCAATACGCATCGAAGTCGTTCAGGACGTTTTCGTATCCCGGACCTTTCGCTTGCTGCCGGGCGTCTTCGAGCGCCCGTTCACCTTCCTCCAGCAAACGAAAAAGGGTCGCCACCCACAGGGTCTCATTCGCCTCGAGGAGTCGCTGCTGGTCGTCGGTCGCACGCTCGTCGACGTGGGCGACGACAGCGTCTCGAAACGCCCGTAGATCGAGTGCTTTCGCAGTGAGGGTGGTAGTTGAGATGGATCGCTCCAATGCGGGTGCGGGTTCCTGACAGGCGACGTGGGTTCCACGCGCCGCTGCTCGGCCGGGCATGACGCTTCCCGTCGAACGCTCAGGTCCCCGTCGTCAGACACTCCGTCCGCAGAGCCAGGGAAGTCTGCAAACCTCGGTGACCATCCGTGTGGCGGCCACCACACTCGCTGACATCGCTGACGCCACCGAGTACACCGATGTTATCCGGCTTCGTGGCAAAGGTGTCGAATCGGGGACCTAGCTCTTGACGAGCACTCGTCGGTCGAGTTGATCGGGAAGGGCGTCGGCGCAGCCGCACAAGTCCTGATCGTGCCCGACGCGCCCGAGGGCGGACGGGTCGGCGATGTCGGGTAGCTGATCCACAATCGACAGCAGAACGTCAACGACATCGGCATCCCACTGCGTGCCACGATGCTCCTGCAGGATCTCCACGACCCGTTCGCGGCTCATACCCTCGCGGTAGTGACGCGTCTGCGCCATCGCGTCGAATGCATCGCACACCGACACGATGCGCGCCCCGAGCGGAATCTCGCTGCCCGACAGCCCGTCGGGATATCCACTGCCGTCGACCCGCTCGTGATGACCGCGCACGATGAGGGCAGTGGCCCCGAGAACGGCAGATCCGCTGACGAGGCGCTCGCCCCAGACGGTGTGCTGTTTCACCAGCTCGAACTCGTCGTCGGTGAGGCTCGTCGGCTTGGTGAGGATGTGGTCGGGAACGTCGAGCTTGCCCACATCATGCAGCAATGCGGCGATGCCGATGGTGCGAACGTACTCCGGGGCCAGGTCCATTCGTTCGGCCACCCGGACGGCAACCTCGGCGGTTCGGACGACGTGATCACGGGTGTTCTTGTCCTTCACCTCGAGTTGGGCCACGAACCGATGCACCAGTGGATCGATACCGAGTTCGAGCGCACTCAGGGGATCGTTGACGGTGAGCGGTGCGATGATCTCCCGCATCGTCGACCCTTGCCGGTACCCGTGGGCGGCGCCGACCGTTATGGCGAGCACTCCCGTGACATCGAGAACGTGCGTTCCCCAGAACAGCAGCGTGTACGGCTCCTGTCCGAACCACACCAGGGAACTCGAGCCGATGAACACGAAGCCGATGGCGGCGAAGAAGCTGCTCTTCGCGTTGCCGATGATTGCGAGCTCGAGGTGACGCAACGCGAAAGCGAACGTGCCGAGCAGCGATGCCACCGCGAGTATTCGGGCCCACATGCTGTCCGCCCGGGGGTTGGGCACGCTGTTGGGCCAACCGACCATTAGCACGCACAGGGCAACGGTCAGTGCGAGGAAGATCGCGGACCAGGCCCGCCAGTTCCGAATCCCGCGCCGGAGTAGTGGGGTCTTGCGAAACATGGCGGGAGCTGCGGCGAGCAGTCCGATCGGAATCGACCACAGCACCGACGCATCGGTGGCGGAGTTCGTGTCATAGAGCACGCCCGGCAGCGTGATCCCGTGTACCAGGGGCAGGGCCGACACCGCAAAGACGAACGTTCCGAGCATGGCGACTTCCGGCAAGTCCTGCTCGAAGCCGATCGCCAGCAACACCAACGCCCCGACCACGCAGCATCCAGCCCCGACGACCACCACGACGAACAACACCTCCGGCGCCGTCCACGTGCTGCCCGAGTCGGACTGGACGATGGCCATCAACTGCCAGCCGACGATGAACGCGGCAACAATGGCAAACCTTCTGCGCCAGGCGATTGCTTGGGACTTGATCACTTCACGAGCTTCGACCCGATCGCGATGCGTCCTTAGGCTTTTCGGGCTTTTCCCCGTGTGCGTCCGCTTGCCTCATCACGCAGGACTCATCACGCAGGGCACTACTGCCGATACACCGAGGGTGGAATCCTCCGTGCTGCCGGTCCGCCGCGTGACGTTCGTTTTCGCCGACGACTACGAACTCAACTGGTCCCCAGACCGCCCGGAGCTCGCGTGCGTCGCCAACGGGGTTTCACTGTTGATGCCGTACCTCGAACCGCTCGTCGCAACGGCGGTACGGGATTCTTCCGCCGAACAAGGCGGGCCCGACACGATCGCATTTTCCCGCCAGGAAATGCAGCACTTTCGTCAGCACCGCGCGCTCAATGACGTGCTCATCGGTCGCCACCCGGGGCTGCAGCGACTCGATCGGTCGATGGCCAGATGGTTTGGCCGGGTCGGGAAGCGGGGCTGCGACTTCAGGCTCGCGTTCGCCGAAGGATCGGAGACCGTCGCCTACCACGCCGCTCGCTGGACCGCGAGGCGACGACGAACCCTTTTTGCCAACACCGAACCCGTCGCGTCGACACTGTTTCTCTGGCACCTCGCCGAGGAGGTCGAACACAAGTCGGTCGCGCACGACGCGGCCGTCGCGTCGGCCGTTCCCACCTCGACACTGGTGCTCGGCAAGGTGGCGGCGCTGCTCATGATGGCGTGGTTCATCTTCTGGGGGACGCTGGCCCTGCTGTGGGCGAACAAGCGCCTGCATCGCCCCGTCTGTCACGTGCGAATGGCGTCGTGGTCCGTATCGTTCGCCTTCGAGCTGCTGCCCTCCTTCGTAGCTTCGCTGCTCCCGGGTCACGACCCCCGATTGTTGGTCGATCCCAGCTGGTACGGACTCTGGCTCGGGCAGTTCGACCAGGAGACCGGGTCGATGCCGGTGTGGGACTCGCCCCTCGACGCTGACGGCACGCCAGCCGAGGTTGTACGCGTCGCCTGATCCGAATCGGCCCGGCTACTCGGTTGTCCGGTAGTCGCCGAACTTCTCGTCACGGTCGGTGAGGGTTGCGGTGAGGCCTTTGCTCTGTGTGCTGGCGATGAATTCGGCCATCGCCGGGGAATGCGTGCCGAGTGCGCACAGCTCGGTGCCCGCGCGAATGCCGTTACGCATTCCCATGTGCTCCATCTGACGGTGGACCACACGTTTGTTCAGCTGCACGAGATCCTGTGGAATCGCCGCGATCCGTTGGGCAACCTCGAGCACCGTGTCGGCCAGCTCGGCTTCGGGCACGGCCTTGTTGGCCCAGCCCAGTTCGACCGCCTCGATCCCGGAAATCGAGTCGCCGGTGATCATCATCTCCATCGCCTTGCGCATGCCGAGGAACCACGGATGAAAGTGCATGTCGGGGACG
>CBESNZ010000150.1:0-7877 GCA_965531045.1 uncultured Acidimicrobiales bacterium | reverse complement strand
AGCAGCGCTAGTCTTTCGTCGATGGCCGCACCAGACTTTGTCCCGACCGCTGCACTTCGCGCCACGCGCAAGGCGTACACCTCTCCGCCCAGTCGCGAAGGGGGTTGGCGCGCCAACCGGCCCGGCGACATCGCGCGCGATGGGCAACCGACCGGGCCCGGATTCGGCTTCCAGGGACCGGATCAAGGCTTTGCTCTGCGGCTCATGCGGCAGTTCGAGAGTCGGATTCTGCTCGCCGACGGCGAGCATCGCGCCGACGTCGTCGTCGGCTGTGTGGCGGTTGCCCTGCGTCGAGCATCGTTGTTCGGCCGAGCGCCGATGAAAAACGACATCGAGGTCGCGTTGACGCTGTTCGGTTTCCTGGACGATACGCCCGATCAGGCATTGGTCGAATGGCGCAAAACGCGGTTTGCCGAAGTGTCGCACACCGCTCAGCACTACATGGCCCTGCGAGATCTGGTGAACGAGGTTCCCGAAGAGGCACTGCGCCTTCGGGCGGCACAGGTGCTGCGGGAGTACGACCGCAACTGGCAGTCGTTGCTCGAGATCTGACCAGGGCACCACCCCCATCGAAGGGCGGCCTGCGAGCTACGGTGACACGGTGACCTCTGTCCTCCAGGCTCCGTCGCCGCCGCAACGAGCGGCCGTGAGTGGCCCGCAGCTCTGGGCTGGGTTGGGTGTGCTGGGCGCTGCCGCCGTGGTCCGTCCACTGTTGCCCGCCGTTGGTCCGCTGTGCCCGCTGCGGCGCTTGACCGGCATTCCGTGCCCGGCCTGTGGAGCCAGCGCTTGTGCGGTCGCGTTGTCGCGCGCCGATGTCGGCGCTGCGCTGACCGCAAACCCCGTCGTGCTCGGAGTGTTCCTCGTGCTTCTCGCCGCCGCGGTTGTGCCGGCACTGCGGACGCGGCTGGGGCACGGCCTCCGACACGCCGGCAACCAGCCGTTGTGGTTCGTCCCGATCCTCGCGTTGTCCTGGCTGTACCAACTACACCGCTACGACTATCTGTGATCGGGCATCGGCCCCGTCGGCCGCAGCAACGTCCCGCCAGCGCACAGTGGAGTGCTCATGAGTGACTTTGAACCACCGACACCCCCGCCGCCGCCGCCACCACCGCCAGGCGGTGCCTACCAGGCGCCGCCTCCGCAGCAGTACGAGCCACCGCCGGCTGGTTACTATCCGGTGCCGCCGACCACTCCTCCGATGGTGGGCGGGTACCCCTCGCCGGTGCCGTCCCACGTGCGATATGCAAACTTCGGTCAGCGGTTCGGCGCTCTGCTCATCGACGGCATCATCATGGTGTTGCTCGCCGTCCCATTCGCCTTGGCGGTCGTCCCGTTCTGGGAAACCGAATGGCAAGACTGCACCATCAACGGTCGCTCGGCGAGGTGCAACAATCCCGTCGACAAGACGATTATCGCGATGTTGGTGCTCGGCGGCCTGTGGTATCTCTCGATACTCCTGTATCAGCTGTACTTCGTCGCCACGTCCGGCCAGACACCGGGGCGCAAGGCGCTCAACATCAAGGTTGTCGGCCTGCGAACCGGTCTTCCGATCGGATGGGGAAGGACCCTCGGTCGGTTCCTCATGGCATCGTTCGTGTCGGGCAACGTCTGTTGGCTGGGCTACCTGTGGCACCTCTGGGACGATCAAAAACAGACGTGGCACGACAAGGTGGCCGACAGCATCGTCATCCAGACCTGACGCAGGCGGAGGCGAAGCAGTCGGGCCAGAGCCGCGCCGGTAGCCTGCGAGGCGTGACTCCTGTTCGCGTTCGATTCGCACCCGCTCCCACCGGCTACCTGCACGTCGGGTCGGCCCGGTCAGCGCTCTTCAACTGGCTCTACGCTCGCCACACCGGCGGCACGTTTGTGCTGCGCATCGAAGACACCAATGCCGAGCTCGCCACCCCCGAGTACTACGCCGCGATCACCGAGCCGCTGACGGCGCTTGGTCTCGACTGGGATGAAGGACCCTTCTACCAATCCGACCGTGGGCAGCTCCACCTCGATGCCGTCGCCCAGCTCGTGGCCGGGAACGCGGCATACTTCTGCGACTGCGACCGCGACGCCATCACCGCCCGGAACCCGCAGGGGGGCTACGACGGGCACTGTCGCGATCGCAACGTCGAGGACGGACCGGGGGTCGCGGTTCGCTTTCGGGCCCCGGACGAGGGGACCACCGTGGTCAACGACCTCATCCGCGGCGACGTGTCGTTCGACAACGCCGAGATCGAGGACTTCGCGATTCGCCGGGGCAATGGCGCTCCGGTGTTCCTGGTGGCGAACGCCGTCGACGATGCCGATATGGGCATCACCCACGTCGTGCGCGGCGAGGATCTCCTCAACACCACCCCCAAGGTGGTCATGCTCTGGAAAGCGCTCGGCTATGGCGACATTCCGACCTATGCGCACCTGCCTTTGTTGGTCGGGGAGGACCGCAAGAAGCTCTCGAAGCGCAAGGACTCCGTCGCGTTGCGCGACTACCTGTCGGCGGGCTACCTCCCCGAGGCGATGGTGAACTACTTGGCGCTGCTGGGCTGGAACCCTGGGGACGACCGCGAGATCCTCACGATCGATGAGCTGATAGCCGAGTTCGATCTGACGTCGGTCAACAAGGGTGCGGCCTTCTTCGATGTGAAGAAGCTCGAACACATCAACGGGCTGTACATCCGGGCGCTCTCCGCTGATCGCCTGACCGAGTTGGCCGATCCGTGGCTGACCGGCGACCGCGCCCGGTGGTCGGCCGACCGGTACGACGCCGAGCGGTTCGTTCGGTTCCTGCCTCTCATACAGGAGAAGCTCCGCACGCTGGCCGACATCCCCGACTACTGCGACTTCTTGTTCGTCGATGAGGTGACGTTCGACGAAGCCTCGTGGGACAAGGCCATGGTCAACGGCAAGCTCCCCGGCGAGATCCTCGACGGGGTCATCGCCGCGCTCCCCGATTGCCCTTGGGAGCCCGATCCGATCAAGGATTTGGTCTTCGGTATCGGCGAGTCGCTCGAGGTCAACAAGAGCAAGACCCAGGCTCCGGTGCGCATTGCGGTGACCGGGCGCAGCGTCGGACCGATGCTGTTCGACGCCATGGCGTTCATGGACCGTGACGAGGTGCTCGCCCGTCTGGTTCGAGCTCGAGCCCTGATCTGAACATGCGTCGGCGCCGGGTGGTTCGCTTCGCCGGCGCGATCGTGGTGCTCGGCGTCATCTACGTGGCGATGAACGCGTTCTTCGTATGGCGCAGCGCGCATACCGATCAGGCGGCCAGCGAGGGGATCGAAGCGATCGTGGTGCTCGGCGCCGCCCAATACGACGGTCGTCCATCGCCGGTGTTGCAGGCCCGCCTCGATCATGCACTCGACCTCTACAACGCCGGTCGGGCGCCACTGATCGTCACGACGGGTTCCAACCAACCCGGCGATCGCTTCACGCAAGGCTTTGCGGGATACGACTATCTCCGCAACAACGGCGTGCCCGACGAGGCAATCGTGGTCATCGTCGACGGAGAGGACACCTACGGCGAGCTCTCGGCCACGGCCGTGCAGCTTCGGCGGCTCGGGCACGACCACGTGCTCCTGGTGTCGGACCCCTTCCATGCCGAGCGGGCTGCCGCGATCTCGCGCGAGGTCGGCTTGCGTCCCGTGGTGTCACCGACCGACACCGAGGAGTCGAAAAAGCGATTCGCCCGAGAGACCGTGGCGGTATCCCTCGGGCGAATCGTCGGCTATCGACGGTTGAGTTCTTGGTTGTAGCCAGACCGCTGGCTACGACCGATCGACCAGTTCGTACTCGCTGCCCTCGACGTTGTTGATGCAGGTGTTTTCCTCACCAAAGCCAAGGCCTTCCTGGGGGCAGGGGTACTGAAACTCCATGGTGTGAATCGCGTCGGGCATCGCGTATTTGCCCTCGCTGATCGACGCGGGTGTCATGCCGACGGTATCGACGGGCCCGAGGTTGCGCAGCGCAGCCTGCACGTCTTCAACCGAAGGGTTCTCGCCGGCGTCGTAGAGCGCCCGGAACGCAATTCGTAGCTGGCTACACACGCCAACGCTCATCGACGCGGCCGACGATGCAGGATCGAAGGGGTCGTGTACCTCGCCGCCGCTCTCTTCGTAGACCCGCATGCACATGGTGTTGAGTGGGCTCAGCTCGGCGTCGGGGCGCCGGATGAATCCGGTGTCGGCGTTGTCGACGATGATGGTGCCGTTGTACAGGTTGCCCGCTTCCTCGCCGCCGAAGGCGACCACCTTGCTGGATACGAGGTCGCCGGCGTGGGAGTTGAAGTCGGAGTTGTAGAACTGGACGTCGCCCGGCTGGAAGCCTTGGGCGACCATCTCGCTGATGTAGCCGGGCAGAGACACCACGTTGAGACCGGGGAACAGCACATCGACACCGTTGTCGAGCAGATCGGTCACGCTTTCCTGCACGCCGCCGCCGCAACTCGTGCCGCCCTCGCAACCGATGACGCTTTCGACCGCGACGTTGAACCCAGCGGCCTTCAGCGGCTCGATCAGTCCGTCGCGCATGGCCTCGGGTTGGCCCGGTGTGTCGGGCATCACCACGCCGATGGTCTTGCCTTCGAGCTCGCCGGATTCGATCAGCGCCTGGCCGAGGAAGATCAGGCTTTCCTCGAGCGTGAGGGACACCGACACCAACCGGCCCTCGCCGCGTTCGGTCCATTCCCCATTGACACCTTGTGTGGTGAGGAAGATGGTTTGGTGCTCTTCGACCAGGCAGAGGACAGCGGTTCCCTGGAAGCCGGTGGTGTTCATGACGACGACGGCGTTGAGATCCTCGGTGGATTCGATGCAGGCCGCGTTGCGTTGCTGGTCGACCTCGGCGCCGAGCACGTCGACGGCGATGTTGGAGAGCTTGATCTGCCGACCACGAATGCCGTTGCAGTTCTCGTTCGCGTAGTCGACGAAGCGAGTGAACATGTCGTTCGTGTCGCCGATCGGAATACCGAATCCGATGTCCTCGAAGTCTTCGAGTTTCGACCGGATCTGCACGATCTGAATTTCGTCGGCCGTGATACCAGGGCCGGTGTCGACCCGGTCTTCGGCAATCTCGGTCGGGAGGCAGAAGTCGTCGAGCGTTTGGAACGGGTGGCTGCGATCGAACCCGGTCTGGAAGTCGGCGAAGATGCCGCCGCGCGGGTCGTCGTAGGCTTCGCCGCCTCCGCCGGTGGCCTCGGTGCTGCCGGTGGCCTCGGTCGTGGGGGCGTCGGTGCCACCGGGGTCAGCTGTCGTCGGAGCGTCGGTGCCTACCGCCTCGGTGGTGGGAGCGTCGGTCGTGTCGGTGGACGATGAATCGCTGCCGCACGCAGCTGCAATGAACAGCAACGCAAGCAGCGCTCCGAGTAGCTGACGGAAAGATCGCATAGGCCAAAACCCCCTGAGGTTTCTCGAAGCGACCCCCGTCGATCCGATCTCCCCATCATTGCCGCGTGACGTCGGTCACTGCAAGAACGGTGGTCGTCGGACACCGGGGCGGTGGCCCGGGAGGCAGGCACGACTGCCTCCCGGGCGACTCGCGTCAGCCGCGTTCGACGAGTTCGTACTCGCTGCCCTCGACGCTGTTGACGCAGGTGTTCTCTGCGCCGAAGCCAAGTCCTTCTTGTGGGCACGGGTACTGGAACACCATGGTGTGAATGGCGTCGGGCATCGTGTACTTGCCCTCGCTGATCGACGACGGGTTCATCGATGCCACATCGACCGGCCCGAGGTTTCGTAGCGCGGCATGTACGTCTTCGACGGTTGGATTGTCGCCGGCGTCGTAGATGGCTCGGAATGCCACCCGGAGCTGAGAACAGACCCCGGTGACCATGTTCGCCGCCGTTGTTTCGGGATCGAACGGATCGTGCACCTCGCCGCCCATTCCTTCGTACACGCCCAGGCACATGGCGGCCATGGGGCTGATCACAGAGTCCGGGTCGCGAATGAACCCGGTGTTGGCGCTGTCGACGATGATGGCCCCGTTGTAGAGGTTGCCTGCGTCCTCACCGCCAAAGGCCACCACCTTGCTGGAGACGAGGTCGCCGGCTTGGGAGTTGAAGTTGGAGTTGTAGAACTGGACTTCGCCGGGCTGGAAGCCTTGGGCCACCATTTCGCTGATGTAGCCGGGGAGCGACACGACGTTGAGGCCGGGGAAGATGACGTCGACGCCGGCGTCGAGCATCTCGGTGACGCTTTCCTGGCTGCCGCTCGCACACGTTGTCCCGCCGTCGCACCCGATGGTGCTGACGACGGCCACATCGAGGCCGGCATCACGAAGCGGGGTCACGAGGCCGTCGGTCATCGCCTCGGGTTGGCCCGGTGTGTCGGGCATGACGACACCGATGGTCTTGCCTTCGAGTTCGCCGGTTTCGATCAGCGCCTGGCCGAGGAAGATGAGGCTCTCCTCGAGCGACACCGAGACGGAGACCAAGCGGCCCTCGCCTCGGTTGGTCCACTCGTCGTTGACACCCTGTGTGGTGACGAAGATGGTTTCGTGGTCTTCGACGAGGCACAGGATGGCGGTGCCCTGGAAGCCGGTCGAGTTGAGTACGACGACGGCGTTGCGATCTTCGGTCGAGTCGACACAGGCGGCATTGCGCTGTTGGTCGACCTCGGCTCCGAGCACGTCGACATCGATGTTGGTCAAATTGAGCCGACGCCCGCGTATGCCGTTGCAGTTTTCGTTGGTGTACTCGACGAACTTGGTGAACATGTCGTTCGGGTCACCGACCGGAATGCCGAATCCGATGTCCTCGAAGTCCTCGAGTTTCGACCGGATCTGCACGATCTGAATTTCGTCGGCGGTGATACCCGGCCCGGTTTCGATCAGTTCTTCGGTCGCTTCGGTCGGGAGGCAGAAGTCGTCGAGGGATTGGAACGGGTGGCTGCGATCGAACCCGGCCTGGAAGTCGCTGAAGATGCCGCCGCGCGGATCGTCGTAGGTCTCGCCTCCGCCGCCGGTCGCCTCGGTGCTGCCGGTGGCTTCCGTGGTGGTGGCTTCGGTACCTCCCGGGTCAGCGGTGGTCGGAGCGTCCGTGCTGCCGGTGCCTTCGGTGGTGGGCGCATCGGTCGTCTCGGTGGACGACGTATCGCTGCCACACGCGGCTGCAATGAACAGCAACGCGAGAAAGACCGCGGTGAGTTGCCGGATTGATTGTTTCATCAAACCCCCTGAGGTTCGCCGAGCCGACCCTCGCGGCCCGAGCCGACCCATCATCACCACCTGACCACAGTCGCCGCAAATCTAGAACGCGTTCTACAAATGCTGGCTAGTGGTCTTGGTCGCTGCGCTCGATGGCTCGTTCGTCGGTGCCGAGGTACGACGAGATGACCATCGGATCGTTTCGCACCGACTCGGGGTCGCCTTCCGCGATGACTGCACCCGCTTCGAGGCAGTACACGCGATCGCTGATGCTCATGACCAACGGCATGTCGTGCTCGATGACCACTACGGCCGCATGGAGCTCTTGCTGGATGCGGCGAATGAGTGGGCCGAATGCTTCGGTCTCCTTCTGCGCAACACCGCCGGTCGGCTCGTCGAGGAGCAGCACCTGTGCGTCGACGGCGAGGAGGCTGCCGAGTTCCACGATGCGACGGGTTCCGGTGGACAGGCCACCGATGTAGTTGTCGGCGAATCCGCCGAGACCCAGGAATGCGATGATCTCGTCGGCCTCGGCGGCCTTGCGCCGCTCCGATGCGGGCGAGGGTGGGATGGCCAGCATCGACGGTACGAGCAGAGACTTCTCGCGGGCTTCGAGGGCGACCATGAGCGTCTCGCGCACGTTGAGATCGGGGTACAGCTTGGCGGCCTGGAAGCCGCGACCGAGGCCGAGCCGATGGCGGGCGTGCGCACTCATGCCATTGACCTGCTGTCCCAGAACCTCGATG
>CBESNZ010000149.1:0-7915 GCA_965531045.1 uncultured Acidimicrobiales bacterium | reverse complement strand
TGTGGTGCCCTGCGGGGCGAAGCGAGCGGTCTCCGATACCGCGCGTTCGCGCCAGCAGGCTGCAAGCGGCGTGGGCCTGAGCGCGCGGTCTCCGATACCGCGCGCGTTCGCTCCGGGCGCTGGAGCGGCCTGGCAGCGTTGTGGTGCCCTGCTGGCTTAAGGCCTTGGCTGCCCCAGGTCGCTAGGCGTCTGTCGGCACGGTGCCAGAACCAGGCAGGTCGGAAGTGGTCGACGGAGGAGACCATGGCTCGCCGCTTGCGTTCAGCATCGGCGTCGAGGAGTAGCAACGCGAGGGACGAGCGTTGCCTGCGACGGATCGTCGAGTGCGCTAAGAGATAGCGCAGCTGGCGATGCCGCCCATGCCGGCGGATCCGGCCTGGCTGACGACGTCGCCGCCGACGTAGATCTCGCAGCGAACCGTGCCGCCGTCGAGGCTTTCCACCGCGATGTCGAGTGGCGTAGCTGTCGTGAACGGTCCAACCACGATGGTGGCGGGCAATTGCTCGAACACCTTCGTGACGTGGGAGTCCGCGGTTTCGCGGTACAGCACGGAGACGTTTTGGGCCGTGCCGCTGATGCGGTAGTACGGCCGCTCGAGCACCACTCCGGACACTCGCGCGGTCCTGGCGCCCGGTGCGGGCACGTCGACGCGATTCGGGAGGGCGATCTGGATGCCGGCGACGACGACCGCGGCGGCACCGACCACTGCGGCGGAGCGCACCAACGACTTCACACCGATGTATCGAGGAGCTCCGGTGGCCGGTTCGTCCACCGTGATCTCGTCGGGGTGGCGGCACAGGCCGAGACGGAGGAAGGTCTCTTCGTCGGCCATGTTGTCGGGGAAGCAGGTGGTGTCGCTGTAGCGAGCGCCTTGGAAATTGACGCCGCGAAGGTCGGCGTTGGTGAGGTCCGCCCCTCGAATGTCGGCGTTCTGCAGGTCGGCGTCGATCAAGGTGGCTTGGTGAAGGTTGGCGTGCTTGAGGTTGGCCCAACGGAGATCGGCGTTGGTCAGGATGGCGTTGGTGAAGTCCGCCTGGTAGCAGGACGCCGATTTCAGGCTTGCGCCGAGGAGGTTCGCGTCGACGAGTTTCGCGTGCGTGAGCCGGGCGTCGTCGAAGGTCGCCTCGGACAGATCGGCGCGGCTGAAGTCCGAGTCCGAGAGCCGAGCCGAAGCAAAGGACCGGCGGCGGAGGTATCGGTCACTGAGATCGATGTCGGTCAATTGTTGACCAGCGAGGTCGCCGCTGCGGGGCATCGGCACCGCGTGATCTCGTCGGCCGTCGTTGTTGTTCAAGAGCACCTCGGCGATGAGGAATGGTCCCGCAACCAGGGCGGCGGTGAGCATTGCCTCGCCGAGCGTCCGCTGCCCTGCGGCATCAGCGGTTTGCAGTAAAACGAATCCCGCGACGCCAATGATGATCACGACGAGGACGACGAGCGGCCAGGAGGCACTCCGATTCGTCGTCTTGTTCTGGTCACCTTGCGTCATGCCAGACCCGTCGGCGTGCCCGCCTCCAATGTGAGCACTTTGACCCACGGCGGGGAACCGTACGACCTGGCTGGTTCGGCGACGATGCCGGTACTTCGCCCTTCGTCGTACCCGCACTGGTGCCCGTTGTTCGACAAATCCAGCGACGAGCGAGCCCCTTGAGCTGGCGAAGTGGGCACGGGTGCGGGCAGAATCCGTGGTCATGAGTGACGCGACGACTTCCGGCGAACCGGTCATCGACCTTGACCACATTCGAGCGACGGTCCGCGCGTCGGTGACGGCGCCCGATGGCCCGTACCCCGTGCACGTCGAAAACGTACGGGGTCAAGACCTGCCGGTGTTCGTCGATCGTCATCGGTCATTGACCGAGTTCTTCGACCACATCACGGCCACCTACGCCGAACGCGAATTTCTGGTCCTCGAGGATCAGCGGATGACCTACGCCGAGTTTGCCGACGCCGTTTCGTCATGCTCGACCGCGCTGGTCAACCAACATGGCGTCGGACCCGGCGATCGGGTGGCGTTGTTTGCCGCCAACTCCCCGGAATGGGTAGTCGTCTTTGCCGCCGCCGCTCGCGTCGGCGCCATCGTCGCCGCCTTCAATGGCTGGTGGACCACCGACGAGGCCATGTACGGGCTCGAGCTGGTCGATCCGGTGCTGGTCGTCGGCGATACGAAGCGGTTGTCGCGCATTGCCGACTTCGACGGGGCGCTGGTCGACTTCGAGAAGAACCCGAGCGCACTGCGCAGCGACGAGCCAACGGTTGAACCCGCGGCGGTCGCCGAGGACGATCCGGTCACCATCATGTTCACCAGCGGCACCACCGGCCGACCCAAGGGCGCAGTGATATCGCACCGCGGGCTGATCGGATTCGTGCACTGCCAGCAGGCCAACGTGTACGAGAAGATCCAGCAAGCCAGCGCGGTGATGGGAATCGACATCCCGATGCCGACGAATGTCAAAACCATTCTCGCCACCTCGCCGCTGTTTCACGTCTCGGGGCTTCACGCAGGCGTCATGCTGCAAGGCAGCGAGGGCGCGACCTTGGTGTACCGAAAGGGCCGCTTCGACCCCCACCACGTGCTCACGCTCATCGAACAGGAGGGCGTGACGAACTGGAGCGCGATGGGGGCGATGGCCAACATGGTTCTCGACGCGCTCGAGGAGGGAAAACCGGACGGATCGCCGTACGACGTTTCCAAAGTCACCGGCGTCGGATTCGGTGGCGCCCCGACCAGCGAGGCGTTGGCGCAACGAATTCGTGAGGGCTTTCCGTCGGCGGCCGCTGCGGTTGGCTCGGGCTACGGATCCACCGAATCGGTGGCGGTCATCACCGGAACCGGCGGCCAGGAATGGGTACAGAACCCAACGTCGGCCGGTCGCGCCGTGATCAACATGGAGTTGTCGATTCGGGATGCGGGCGGAGCCGAGGTGCCCGATGGTGTCGAGGGAGACGTGTGGATCCGTAGCGCCTACTCCATGACCGAGTACTGGCAGAACCCCGAGGCCACCGCCGAAACCATCACCGCCGATGGATGGCTCGCGATGGGCGACATCGGTCGGGTCGAGGACGGCGTGCTGTATCTCAACAGCCGGGCCCGCGACATGATCATTCGTTCTGCCGAAAACATCTACCCGGTCGAAATCGAGCACCGACTCGAGGCGCATCCCGATGTCGCCGAGGCGGCGGTGTACGGCGTCGACCACGACGTGCTCGGCCAAGAGGTCAAGGCGGTCGTCGTGCCGGTCGACGGTGCGACCCTCGACGAAACCGCGTTGCGTGCGTGGTGTGCCGAGACGCTCTCGGGATACAAGGTGCCGAGTGTCTGGGACCTTCGCTCCGAACCGCTGCCGCGAAATGCCACGGGAAAGGTCGTCAAGGGCGTGTTGATGGGCGAACGAACCCTCGATCAACTGGAAGAGTGATTGGAAAGCTGCTGATCTAGAGTGAAACCGGTTTCACTTGCGCCGACGTTCGCCGACGCGGCGACCACGAATCCACATCACCGCTAGCAGCGAGGCATCCCTATGACCGAATTCAGCTTTCCCGTCTTCGACTCCGACAATCATTACTACGAGGCGGAAGACGCGTTCACTCGCTTCATCGACCCGAAGATGGCGAAGCGATGTATGCAGTGGGCTGAAGTCAACGGCAAGAAGCGCCTCCTCGTGGGCGGCAAGATCAACCGCTTCATCCCGAACCCAACCTTCGATCCCGTTGCCCGCCCGGGGAGCCTCGACGACTACTTCCGCGGCAACAGCCCGACCGACGACATCGTCGCTGCCTTTGGCGAGCTCGAGCCGATCCCCGCCGCCTATCGCGACCGCGACGCCCGCGTCGCACTGATGGACGAGCAGAATCTCGCCGGCATGTTGATGTTCCCGACGCTCGGTGTCGGCATGGAATCCAGCCTCGAGCACGACGTGCCGGCCATGTTGGCAGCGTTCCGTGCCTTCAACCGTTGGGTCGAGGACGACTGGGGCCTCAACTACAAGGACCGTCTGTACTCCGCGGCGTACATCACGCTCGCCGACGTCGATTGGGCCTGCGAAGAGTTGGATTGGGCCATCGACAACGGCGTGCGCCTGGTCAACATGCGGGCCAACTCCGTAGTCGATCCGCAGGGCCGCCGGGCACTCGGCCATCCAAGCCACGACCCGTACTGGAAGAAGGTCAACGACGCCGGAATCACCGTCGCCTTCCATTCGGGCGATGCGGGCTACGCCTTCATGAACGGTCACTGGGGTCTTCCGACCGAGTTCGAAGCGTTCCGGTATGACCCACTCAAGTCGCTCCTCACCACGGCGCCCATCAGCGATGCCATGGCGTCGCTCATCGCCGGCGGCGTGTTCGATCGGTTCCCGAACATCCGCGTTGCCACGATCGAAAATGGCTCCGAATGGGTGGGTTCGCTCTTCAAGAAGATGCGCAAGGCCTACAGCCAACACAAGAACGCCTTTGCGCAAGATCCCTCCGAGACGTTCCGGAAACACATCTGGGTTGCGCCGTACTACGAGGACGACCTGTTCGGATTGCGTGACCTGATCGGTGCCGACCACATCTTGTTCGGCTCCGACTTCCCGCATGCGGAAGGGCTGGCCGATCCAACGGCGTTCGTCAACGATCTCGACGGCTTCACCGACGCCGAAATCGAGAAGATCATGGGCACCAACGGCGCCGCTTTGGTCGTGCCGCAAACCTGATCGGGCCGAGGGGCCATAGCCTGGCCTGATGGACCAAACCGCTGCCGATCGCGAACGCGCGATTGATCTGCGCGCGATGAAGCGCCGTGCCACCGGTTTGCTGGTGCTGGCCACTGCGATCTATTTGTGGGCCAAGATCGCCGGAGACCGCACCGGCGTCCTCGGCTACATCGAAGCGACCGCCGAAGCGGCGATGGTGGGCGGCATTGCCGACTGGTTCGCCGTGACCGCGTTGTTCCGTCACCCCTTGGGTCTGCCGATTCCACACACGGCCATCGTGGAGAAGCGCAAGGACCAGATTGGGCGCAGCCTGGGCGACTTCGTGCAGGACAACTTTCTCGACCGCGACACCGTGCTCGATCGAATCGAGAAGGCCGAACCGGCGGCCAAGCTCGGCGCGTGGCTGTCCGTGCCGGCGAACGCTGACCTTGCGGCGAACCAGATAGGTGCGGTGCTCAAGGCCGGAACCGAGATTCTTCGAGACGATGAAGTGCGAACGGCGATCGAGTCGATTGTCGTCACCCGCGTCGAGGACACACCCGTGGCACCCATGGTCGGGCGGGCGGTGGACTTCGCAATCGATGGCGATCATCACCATGCCGTCGTCGATGCAGTGCTGAACGGCCTCGGTCAAATGTTGCACGACAATGCCACGGTGCTCCGAGATCGTTTGTCGACCGAGTCGCCATGGTGGGTTCCGGAACCGCTCGACGACCGGGTGTTCGAGCGCCTTTTCGACGCGATGCAGCGGTTCGTGGCCGAGCTCGCCGGCAATCGTGACCACGAGCTGCGCCGCAATGTCAACGCACGGATAGCGAGCCTCGCCGCCGATCTACGCGAGTCGCCCGAGCTCGCCCAACGGGGCGAGGAGCTCAAGGCCGAACTCCTGCACCATCCGCAGTTCAGGGAATGGACCGGCGGTTTGTGGGAAGACCTCAAGCGCTCGCTCGTCGAGGCTGTGGACGACGACCAATCGACGTTCTCGTTGCGCTTGCGCGAGGCGGTGCTGTCGGCCGGCCGATCGCTGACCGATGACGACGACCTCCAGCGCAAGGTCGACGGCTGGATTGCCGCGATCGCTGGGTATGTCACCGATCAGTCCAGTGGCGAGGCGGCCGACTTCATCGCGTCGACCATCGAGCGCTGGGACGCCAAGGACACGAGCGAGCGAATCGAGCTGCAGGTCGGCCGGGATCTGCAGTTCATCCGTATCAACGGAACGCTGGTCGGAGGACTCGCCGGATTGTTGATTCACCTGATCAGCGAGCTCGCGCTTTGATCAAACAGCCCTGAGGCTGCGGTAGGCAGCGCGTTCAGTTTTCCTCGGCGGCTGCCGATCTGGGCAGTAATGGAAATGCCCGAGCGTCCTGCTCTCGTCACGTGGCTGCTGCCATTCCTGTTGCTCGCGGGCGGAATGTGGGCAACCTACGCGATTCAGAACGCCTTCGAACGCAACGAGATTGCCAGCCGCCAGCGGTTCTTCGACCAAGAGGCCGGATTCGTGCTGGACGCCATCGAGGACCAATTGCACGGCTATCTCGGCAACGTGTCGGACCTGGCGATCTTTTCCGGTTCACACGATCCGCCTACCCAGCAGCAGTTCGCTCGATTCGTGGAGTCGACCGGCATGATCAGCCCGGGTAGCGACGCGCTGTTGTTCTATGTCGAGCGGGTCGAGTCCGATGAACTCGCCGGCATCGTTGCACGCGAGCGTCAGGAACGAAGTGCGCCGTTCTTCCTCCTGGCCGAACGAACAGCCGGCCGAGAAGACCTTGCCCTGCTCATGCGCAGCGGGTTAGCGAGCGACGTCAACGGAATGCCGGGCATCGACTTGGCGGCGTCTTCAACGCTTCGAGATGCGCTGGACCGGTCGGCGGAGGTCGGTCAGACGATTCTGGTCGACATGTCGACAGCGTTCCGACAACTCAACGCAGACCGCGAGCTTGCTCAGCAGTACGGGCTCACCCTCGACGGGATGGGCGAGCAGCTGTTCGATCGTTTCGGGGTATCGCTGCCGGGCAACGACGGCGTGGGCCTCGTGAGCGTCACGCCCGTATTTGGCGATGACACCGCGTTGGTCGGTTGGATTTTCGGCGAGGTGCTGGAAAAGGGGTTCCTCGAGCCGTACGGGTCGGGGACGACGAGACTGTCCGTGCAGCTCACCGACGATTTGGCGACTGCGACGTCGCAATCGACAACGCTTCCGGCCGGGTCGATTCTCGATGGCGATCTCCTCGTCCAAAGATCGTTCGAGGATGGTCGGCTGGAATTCGATCTGAGTTTCCAGGGAGCGACCGACTACCGGCCGGTCAATAGCGATGCGCTGAACTTTCTGTTTGCGATCGGTGTCCTCCTGACGATCTTGATCTCCGGGCTCGTGTACCTGAAGATCAGCTTTGGTGAGGCAACCGAGGTGCTGGAAAGCCGCTTGGACATCACTAGCCATCGCGCCATGCACGACGAACTGACCGGCCTCCCGAATCGCGCATCGCTGGTCGAGGAACTCGAGCGTCGACTCGCACGCGGTGAGCCCACCGCCGTGCTGTTCATCGACGTCGATCGGCTGAAGGTCATCAACGACAGTCTCGGTCACGCGGTTGGGGACCAGTCGCTGATCCAGGTGGCCCGTCGTCTGAACGATGCGATCGATTCCCGCCATCACCTCGCCCGCTTCGGCGGTGACGAATTCATCGTCGCGATCACCGATCCGCAACTGCTGCCCGTGGCCGAGGGCATAGCCCGATCGGTGCTGGACTCGCTCGACGCCCCACTGCAGATGGACGACCTCGACCTGCGCATGAGCGCCAGCATCGGTATCGCAGCCTGCGGTGCCCACGAGGGGGCAAAGCCGGGCGACTTGCTGCGCGACGCGGACGCGGCGATGTACAAGGCCAAGGACGCAGGCGGGAACAACTACCAGGTCTTCGACAATGCACTACGGGTGGAAGCCGTGGACCGGCTCGAACTCGAACAGCAGATCGAGCTGGCGATTCATCATCACGAATTCGAGGCGTGGTATCAGCCGATCGTCGATGTGCCGAGGGGACAGGTGATTGCGCTCGAGGCGTTGGTGCGGTGGCGACGGTCCGATGGCGAACTCGAGATGCCGGGTCGATTCTTGCCGGTCGCGCAGGAGACAGGTCAGATCGTGATGATCGGCGAGCAAGTCATGCAGCAATCGTGTCAGAAGTCGGCGGCGCTGGCCCAGCAAGGACTCTTTC
>CBESNZ010000148.1:0-7930 GCA_965531045.1 uncultured Acidimicrobiales bacterium | reverse complement strand
GCTCGGTGGCGGAGCGCACCTCCGTTCGCTTCGACGCACCGCCGTGGGGCCGTTCGCCCTCGAGCAGGCCCGTCCGCTCGAGGACATCGTGGTGCAGCCGGCGCTCGACGGCGTTCCCCACCTCGCCCGCATTGACGCGAGCGACGACCTTGCGGTCGACGTGCGCTTTGGCAAGGTGCTCGAGCGCGACCGACTGGGTGCCCACGGCGACGGGCCGTGGGCCGTTGTCGATGCCGCCGGCGTGCTCATCGCGGTGTATGTCGCCCACAAGGGAACCACGGCGAAGCCGGCGCTCGTACTTGCCGGCTAGCCGGCCGACCCTGGAACAGCACTCGCTACGCTGCTCACGTGCAGGTTTATCGCGACATCGCAGCGTGCTCCGACATCACCCGTCGTTCCGCAGTCACCATTGGCGCCTATGACGGCGTGCATCGGGGGCATCAACAGGTGATTGCCGAGTTGCGAGAGATGGCCATCCAAAAGGGGCTCGCCAGTGTGGTCGTCACCTTCGACCGCCATCCCGCCAGCATCGTGCGCCCGGAGTCGGCGCCGCTGCTGCTCACGACCCTCGATCAGAAGCTCGAGTTGCTTGCCGACACCGGCGTCGACGCCTGCCTCGTGATCGAATTCACCGAAGAGCGAGCCGCCGAACCGGCCGAAGACTTCGTCAAGGACGTCATCGTGAGTGCGCTCAAGACCCAGGTCATCGTGGTGGGCGAGGATTTCCATTTCGGCCATCGTCGGCAGGGCAATGTTGCGATGCTCAAAGAAATGGGAGCACAGCACGGCTTCGAGGTCGAAGGGCTCAAGCTCGTCGGGCTCGAAGGCCAGCAGGCTCGCGATCATGATCAGGTGTCATCGACGGCGATACGCATGGCTCTGGCCGCCGGCTCGTTGGCGGCAGCCGAAGCGATGCTCACCAGGCCTTACGAGGTTCGGGGCACGGTCGCCCACGGCGACAAGGTGGGCCGCGACCTGGGCTTTCCGACCGCCAACGTTGCCGTATCCGAGCAGGTTTTGCTCCCCGCCGACGGGGTGTATGCGGGCTGGTACGAGCGCGAATGCGGGAGTGTGCATCCCGCCGCGATCTCACTCGGCACCCGGCCGACCTTCTATGCCGAAGATGGAAAATTGTTGCTCGAGGCATACCTTCTCGACTTCGAAGGCGACCTGTACGGCGAGCGGGCCAAGGTGCGGTTCGCCGAGTACCTGCGCGGCCAAGTCGCCTACACCGGTGTCGAGCCGTTGATCGAGCAGCTCCACCTCGACGTTGCTGCGCCCCGCTTATCGCTCGGCCTCGAGCCGTAGTTGCGGCCGGTGCCATGACCTTTCTCGAAGGCGTTCTGCTGGTGCTCGGCGGAGCGTTCGCGGGCGTGGTCAACGTGAACGCGGGCGGCGGGTCACTGCTCACCGTGCCGCTGCTGCAGCTGGCCGGTGTGCCCGGAACCGAGGCCAACGGCACCAATCGCCTGGGAATCATGTCGGGCAACCTGTCCGCCATCGCGCAATTCCGGGTACTCGGCGCGTCGGGAGCGCGACGGGCCCTGCCCTTCCTCCTGCCGATCGTGGCTGGTGCTGTCGTGGGGGCGTACGCCATCAGCCAGGTGGAAGACGAGACGTTCGAGCGCATCTTCGGCCTGTTGATGATCCCGCTGCTGCTGCTGTCGCTGCGCAAGTCCGCCCTGATGCCCGAGACCGACGCAGCCGAGACGCCACGATCGACCTGGCCGCTGCCGCTGATTGCCGTGGTGTTCTTCGGGATTGGTCTGTACGGCGGGGCGATCCAGGCTGGCGTCGGCATCATGTTGCTGCTCGCACTCGTGTACTCGGGGCACGATCTGGTCACCGCCAACTCCATGAAGGTGGTGATCATCTTGGTGCAGACGCTGGTGGTGATCCCGATCTTCATCGTCAACGGTGATGTGCGTTGGCTACCGGGACTCGTGCTCAGCATCGGCCTCGCCATCGGCGGAGCCGCCGGCGCACGTGTCGCGGTCGCCGGCGGGGAACGAATCATCCGACCGATTCTCGTCGTCGCCGTGGTCGCCGTTGCGGGACGAATGCTCGGGTTGTACTGAGACGCCGGTCACATGGGTTGCTCATTTGGGTGCCAGAACGGGCAAGATGGACGCACAACTGAAATCAACTCTCGGGGTTGGGTGAAAGTCCCGACCGGCGGTGAAGCCAGGCAACTGGCGCAGCCCGCGAGCTTGAGATCGCTCATCGGCAACGGTGCGCCTTCGATTGCTGATCAGGTGGAACTCCTGGGCCGACGGTAAAAGTCCGGATGGAAGAGGGTTTGTTCGCTCTGGCGCGACGCGGCCCTCGGGGTCGTGGGCGGTGGTTCGTTCGGCGCTCTTTGGCGTGCACCCCGGGATCCCACGAACGAGGTGCAAGTATGCGTCCCAACAAGAACCGACAGCGGTAGATGTTCACCGGCATCGTCGAGGAACTTGGCACCGTGCGCTCTGTCGTAATCGAAGGCGACTCGGCCCGTATCGACATCGCGTCGAGCCACATCCTCGCCGACGCGTTCGTCGGGGCGTCGATTGCGGTCAACGGATGCTGTTTGACGCTCATCGAACACGGCGCTGACCATTGGGTCGCAGACGCAGTGCCGGAGACGCTCGATCGCACCAACCTCGGCGAGTTGGTTCCGGGCAGTTCGGTCAACCTCGAGCGTCCCATGGCTGGTGACGGCAGGTTCGGTGGCCACATCGTCCAAGGCCACGTCGACGGCGTCACCACCGTGCTCGGCATCGAAACGATCGACGACGACGGGTCGTGGCGAATGACCTTCGCCATCCCGCCCGCCGTCGATCGCTACCTGGTCGAGAAGGGGTCGATCTGTCTCGATGGCATCAGCCTGACCATCGCCAGCATCACCGACACCACATTTGACGTCGCAGTCATTCCCCACACGCTTGCCGTGACCACCATGGGAACACGCCAGGTCGGCGACACCGTCAACATCGAAGCCGACATTCTCGGCAAACACATCGAAAAGCTGCTGCAAAGTGGCGCGATCCAACCCCGGGCCATTCCCGCTATGGAGGAAACACCGTGAGCCTCGCAAAAATCGAAGACGCCGTCGTTGCCTATGCGCGCGGCGATTTCCTGATCGTGGTCGACGACGAAGACCGCGAGAACGAAGGGGACCTCATCATCGCTGCCGATGCGATGACCGAGGAGAAGATGACGTTCATGATTCGGCATACGAGCGGTGTCATCTGCGCACCGATGTCCGATGAGCGCGCCGAGGCTCTGCGTCTGCCGTTGATGGTGGCCGAGAACACCGAGTCGATGCGTACGGCGTTCACCGTCACCGTCGACGTGATCGAGGGCACCTCAACCGGCATCAGCGCCGGCGATCGGTCGAGGACGGTGCAGGCGCTCGCATCGCCGGGGGCCAGGGCGGAGCATTTCAACCGGCCGGGTCACATCTTTCCGCTGCGCGCCCGTGAAGGGGGTGTCCTGAAGCGTGCCGGACATACCGAGGCCGGCATCGACTTGTGCCACATGGCGGGCCGTGAACCGGTGGGGGTCTTGTGCGAGATCGTCAACGAGGACGGCACGATGGCCCGACTGCCCGAGCTGCTCGAGTTCGGCGAGAAGCATGACTTGTTGGTGATCTCGATCGCCGACATGATTCGTTACCGGCGGCGCAGCGAGAAGTTGGTCGAGCGGGTCGCGTCCGCCCGCATCCCGACGAAGTACGGCGACTTCACCGCGCACGCCTACCGCAACACCCTCGACGGCGAGGAGCACGTCGCCTATCAGCTCGGCGAGATCGGCGAGGACACGCTCGTGCGAGTGCATTCGGAATGCCTGACCGGCGACCTGCTTGCGTCGATTCGATGCGACTGTGGTTCCCAGCTCGAAGCCGCGCTCGATCGAATTGGCGAGGAAGGATCAGGCGTCGTCGTGTACCTGCGGGGTCACGAAGGGCGAGGCATTGGCATCGCGCACAAGCTTCGGGCCTACGAACTCCAAGACGACGGTGCCGACACGGTCGACGCCAACATCGCCCTCGGGCTGCCGGTCGACTCACGCGAGTACGGCGTGGGAGCACAGATCTTGGCCGATCTCGGCATCACGACGATGCGGCTGATGACCAACAACCCGGCAAAGTACGGCGGCCTCGAGGGATACGGTCTCGAAGTCACCGGTCGCGTGCCGCTCATGACGGCGCCGAATCCGGAGAACATCCGCTACCTCGAAACCAAGCGAACCCGCATGGGTCACCTGTTGTCGTAACCCGCGGCTTCGCCGCTCCAGCACTCGACACGTCGTCGCCGGCATGCTCGTCCCTCGCAGTGCTGCTCCTTTGGTGCCGATGCTGCACGCACGGCGGCGAGCCGGCGCCTCGTTCCTCGGCGCCTGGTTCTTCACCCGGTGCTGGCGCCATGTCGATTGACGTCTCACGCCCCGGGGCAGCCAGTGCCTCGGGCGTGCACGGCACCACACAGCCGACCGGCAACGCTCGGGGCGTCAGCCGCGCGAAGGCCGTGGTTGCCCGAACTTGGCTTACCACCGTCGGCTGGGCGCCAGCTCACAGGTGAGAGCCCGGGAGCGACGGAGGAGCGACCAGCTCGCCGCTTGGCGTTCAGCAGCAGTTGCTGAGGCGCCCTGCGCCGAAGCAACAAGTGCTGGAGCGAGGAACGAGCGGGAAGCACAGATAGCATTTGTAGTTGCTTCTGGGGCGTATGACGTTTCGAGAGGCAGGGTCCGATACCCACCGACGAAAGCAAAGAACACATCATGGCGAGTAACCCCACCAATCTTCCGGCAAAGCAAGAAACCATTGCGAGCACGGCAGAAGCGTTTGGTCTCAATCCAAACGACACGGGTTCACCCGAGGTCCAGATTGCGCTCCTCTCGGATCGCATCAACCACCTCACCGAGCATTCGAAGTTCCACAAAAAGGATCATCACTCTCGGCGAGGCCTGCTGATGTTGGTCGGCCGTCGTCGGCGCTTACTCGACTACGTGAAAGACAACAACGTCGAGCGGTATCGTGCGCTCATCGCCCATCTCGGGCTGCGGCGCTGACTCAAATAGATTTCGGGCGGCCCTTGTGGTCGCTCGATCCGCGTCAGGGCACGGTTCTCTCCGAACGTGTTGTCCTGGCCTGGCAGATAACTGGTGCAGCATGACTTTCGGTCAGCTGCCAGTTGCATGAAGCTCGGTTGGTCTCGATAATCCTGAACTAGCAGGACAGACACCGCCGGGAGTTATCCAACTGGAAGCTGCCGTTGATGCACCTCGAATGCGGCTGGTGAAAGGTTCACCGGCCCTTGTACGAGAGGAAATGCAATTATGGCGCAAGCCACTTCCGTCTCCCGTGCCGTCACCGGCGCTGAAGACAAGATTATGTCCTTCGAGACCGGCAAGCTTGCCGGTCTCGCCGACGGTGCTGTTATGGGGCGCCTCGGCGACACCATGGTGCTCGTCACCGCAACCGCTTCACGCCGCGTGCGTGAAGGGGCCGACTTCTTCCCGCTGACGGTCGACGTCGAAGAGAAGATGTACGCCGCCGGCAAGATCCCGGGATCGTTCTTCCGTCGCGAAGCTCGCGCCGGCGAGGCCGCAATTCTCACCTGCCGTTTGGCTGACCGCCCGCTGCGGCCGGCATTCCCCGACGGGTTCCGCAACGAGGTCCACATCGTGGCCACCGTCATGGGCGCCGACCAGGAAAACCCCTACGACGTGCTGACGATCAACGCTGCTTCGGCGGCGTTGATGATCTCGCCGATTCCGTTCGACGGCCCGATCGGCGCCTGCCGGATCGCCTACGACGCGACGGGCAACTGGATTCCGCACCCGACCTACGAAGAGGGAAGCGATTCCGTCTTCGAAATGGTCGTTGCGGGACGCGAGCTCGAGGACGGCGATATCGCCGTCATGATGGTCGAGGCCGGCGGCACCGAATCCACATGGGAGCATTTCGAGAGCGGCGAAGCCAAGGTCGACGAGGCTGTCCTCGCCGACGGTCTCACGGCCTGCAAGGTGTGGATCAAAGAAGCCATTGCGCTCCAGCGCGAGCTGATCGACGCCGTGGGCGGCAAGCCCGAGGTCTTCGAGTTCACCCCTGCGGTCGACTACTCGCCCGAGATCATGGACGCCGTCATGGCGGCCGGGTCTGAGCAGATCAACGCAACCCAGCAGATCGCCGACAAGGCCGATCGCACCGCCGCCGAAGACGTCACCAAGGCCGACATCATCGCTGCGGTGCTTCCGCAGTTCGCCGAGGTTGACTCCGCCGAACAGCAGATCAAGAACGCGATTCGTTCTGCGACCAAAGCAGCCGTGCGCAAGCGCATCGTCGAAGACGGCGTTCGCATCGACGGTCGTGGTCTCGCCGACCTGCGTCCCCTCGAAGCCGAGGTCGACGTCATCCCGACCGCACACGGCACGGGCATGTTCAAGCGTGGCGACACGCAGGTCTTGAACTTCACCACCCTCGGTATGAAGCGCATGGACCAAATGGTCGACGGTATCGATCCCGTCACGCGCAAGCGCTACATGCACCACTACAACTTCCCGCCGTTCTCTACCGGCGAGACCGGCTTCATGCGGGGCCCCAAGCGCCGCGAAATCGGTCACGGCGCGCTGGCTGAGCGGGCCCTCTTCCCGGTCGTTCCGAGCATCGAAGAGTTCCCGTACACGCTTCGTTTGGTGTCCGAGGTTCTCGGCTCGAATGGCTCGTCGTCGATGGCTTCGGTGTGTTCGTCCAGCCTCTCGCTGATGGACGCCGGCGTGCCGATCAAGGCCGCCGTCGCCGGTATCGCCATGGGTCTTGTGTACGCCGAAGGCAAATACACGACCCTGACCGACATCCTCGGCGCTGAAGATGCCTTCGGCGACATGGACTTCAAGGTGGCCGGTACGGCCGACTTCATCACGGCGCTGCAGCTCGACACCAAGATCGACGGCATCCCGTCTGACGTCTTGGCCGCTGCACTCAATCAGGCCAAGGACGCTCGTACCGAGATCCTTGCGGTCATGGCTGCTGCCATTGCCGAGCCTCGTCCAGAGGTTGGCCCCACCGCTCCGAAGATCGTCAGCTTCGAGATTCCGATCGACAAGATCGGCGAGGTCATCGGACCAAAGGGCAAGGTCATCAACGCCATCCAGGCCGAGACCGGAGCCGACATCAGCGTCGACGACGACGGTGCGGTTGGCATTGTGGCCATCGCCTCCAACAACAAGGCCATCGTCGAAGAGGCCGAGCGTCAGATCAACCTGATCCTCGACCCCCCGACGGCTGAGGTCGGAGCGACCTACACCGGTCGTGTCGTGAACATCACCAAGTTCGGTGCGTTCGTCAACATCCTCCCGGGCCGTGACGGCCTGGTCCACATTTCCAAGCTCGGCAAAGGCAAACGAATCGACAAGGTCGAAGACGTGGTCAGCCTGGGCGACGAGATCGAGGTGACCGTCGAAGACGTCGATCCCAACGGCAAGGTGTCCCTGACGCCGGCCGGCTACGAGGCTCCCGCTGGTGGCGGCGACCGTGATCGTGGTGGCAGCGACCGCGGCGATCGTGGTGGCAGTGATCGTGGTGGACGCGGCCGAGACAACGACCGTGGCGGTAGCCGCGGACGCGATCGTGATCGTGGTGGCAGTGACCGAGGCGATCGTGGTGGCAGTGACCGTGGCGACCGCGGTGGCAGTGACCGTGGTGGCAGCGACCGCGGCGGCAGTGACGAGTCCAGTGGCTCCAGCGATGGCGACTCCAACCGTGCGGCCGTATCGTTCGAAGACACCTTCGAAGCCGAAGTGCGCGAGCAGCAGGGCGATCTTGGCCCCGACACCCGTGGTGGCGGCGGCCGTGGTCGCGGTGGCCGCTCGCGTCGCTAGAAAAGAACACTGAGTACCGGGGGCCGCCGCTGGCAACAGCGGCGGCCCCCGCCGTTTTCGGCTCGAC
>CBESNZ010000147.1:0-7982 GCA_965531045.1 uncultured Acidimicrobiales bacterium | reverse complement strand
TCGTTCTCGCGAATGCCTGCCCCGATTCGATCGGTCCTCGTCGTCGGGTTGATCTACGTCTTCTTGGTCGGGGTCTCCTCGCTCGAGGCCGGCATCAAGATCATGGGCGAGGACACGCAAGAACGCCTGTTCTCGGCCGCCAGCAACCCCATCGCTGCCCTGTGTATCGGCATCCTGGGCACGGTTTTGGTGCAGTCCTCGTCCGCCTCGACCTCCGTGATCGTCGGGCTTGTCGCCACCAACAAGTTGGGGGTCGACGACGCGGTCCCGATGGTCATGGGCGCAAACATCGGTACGACCGTGACCAACACCCTGGTGTCGCTCGGCCATATCCGGCAGTCGAACGAATTCCGCCGGGCCTTCGCCGCTGCCACCGTTCACGACTTCTTCAACGTGCTCGCCGTGGCGGTTCTGCTCCCGCTGGAGCTCCTCTTCGGCGTCATCAGCAACACCGCCGAATGGATCAGCGAGCAGCTGGTCGGCGCGTCGGGTACCGAGTGGAAGAGTCCCGTCAAGGCGTGGGTGAAGGAACCGGTGTCCTGGCTCAGAGAGATCTGGGAGGCCGTCGGCACGTCGGGCAACACGCAGGGTGTTCTGATGGTGTTGACGGGACTCGTCATCATTCTCGGAGCACTGACGCTGATCACCAAGAACATGCGCTCGCTGGTGGCCGCTCGCGTCGAGCGCTCGATGAACGCTCTCCTCAGTCGCGGAGGTGGCATCGTCGCGCTGTTGCTGGGAGCGGTCATCACCGTCGCAGTGCAGTCCTCGAGCATTACGACGTCGATACTCATCCCCATGGCCGGCGCTGGGGTCATCACGCTCAGAAACGCGTATCCAGTGACCCTCGGCGCCAACGTCGGCACGACCATCACGGCGCTGTTGGCATCGCTGGCGGCCTCGAGTCCGGAATCGCTCACGGTCGCGCTGGCGCATACGACGTTCAATGTGGCCGGCATTGTGCTTCTCTATGTCATTCCGCTGGCCCGCGATGTGCCAATCATCGCGGCCGAAAAGCTCGCTGACATCGCCGTTGAGCGGCGAACGGCTGCAGTCGGCTACGTGGCAATCATGTTCATCGTCCTTCCACTCATCGGAGTGGTCGTTCTCGGCTGAAAGGAAGAGCAGTGGTACTTACATTCTTCAAAGGCGGCGCAGGAGAGAGCAACTTCGACCACATCGTGTCGAAGTCGATCGGCATGCTCAGCGATGCGCGTCACTCGTTCGATCTGGCCACGCTGGCGTTGTTGACCGAAGCCGATCCGACATCGGTTGCCCAGGACATCCGCGACACCGACCAGCGAATAAACGAAGCCGAGCTGGCGCTGCGCTCCGAGTTGATCGTGCATGTGAGCGTGCAAGGCACCGCCGACATCGGTTCCGTGTTGGGTTTCACGCTCTTGCTCAAGAAGATCGAGCGCATCGGCGATCAGGCCAAGAACATCCTCGACCTGGCGGAGAACGGCGTCAACCTCTCCGACAGTCCAGAGATCGAGAGCCTGCTCGAAGGACGCCAGACCGCCTCCGATCTGTTCAACGAAGCGTCGCAGCTGCTCGTGCTTTCCGATGCCGACGACGAGGCGATCGACGCCTTCGCCGAACGGGTCAATGCCATGACCGCCGATCTCCAGGCCAAGATCGACGGTTTCATGACCTCCGAACGCCCGGCACGCGAGGTCGTGCCGTTGGCGATCTACTACCGGTATCTCCGGCGGATCGTCGCAAATCTGCTCGGCGTCGTCCGCACGTCGACGGACCCGCTTCCGAGCGCCCAGGGGGCCACGGGCTATGGCGAAGACGGTCGCGATCTGGACGACCGAGAGGACTGAGCCGCGAGGCCGTTCAGCTGTCGGTGTCGGTGTCGGGATCGATGGCGACGTGCACGGCGACATTCTCGGCGTCCGTCAGACCGAGCTTTTTCCGCAGGGCCACCAACTCATCCAGGTCGTCGCCGACGATCGCCAGTGTTTGGAGCACCTCGCCGCTGGCGTCGATTTGGATGTCGGTGACCTCGGCCCGGATCGAGCCCACCCGGTAGCGAACACGATTCTTGGTCACAAAGACCGGCTTGGTTTCGTGGTCGTCGTCGAGGCCCTTGACCGCCTTGGAGATGCTGAACGACTTTCCCCGGTTCAGCCGATCGAGGTGCAGATCATCGAACAGCTGATCGAACGGAGCCGGGATTGCGTCGCCGTCACGGTGCCACTCGGCGGACCACTGCTCGAAACCGCGCTTCTCGGCGACGAGGCGCTTGACCTTCAGCGTGCTGTCGCGCACCTTGGCGTTCCAATCCGAGTCGTCGACCAGGAAATAGCAGTCTTTGATCTCTTCGCTGGATTTGCCGGTACCGATGGCCGCCAGAACCTTCCGGGCCTTTCGGTGTTCGCCCCAGACGCGGTACTCGTATCCGCCATCCGAGTCGTTGTTGTTTTTTGCCATATCGATTGCCTTTGCGCCATTGGCGGTAGGGCAACGATAGCGGTGAGATTGCACGGCCGGGTCGAACGCACGGGCCGCGAGGGTGCGAAGCGACCGAATGGGTCAGCTGAGTTTGAGAAAGAGACGCTCGAGCTCGTCCACGTCGGTATCTTCGTCGGCGTTGGCCAGCGCCGCGGTCATGAGTTTGAACCCCACGCGGTCCAGGGCTCCCTTGGCCGCAGCCAGCTGGGTGACGATGTCGCGGCACTCCAAACCCTCGTCGACCATGCGCTGGAGGCCACGGATCTGACCCTCGAGGCGGCGCAGGCGTTTGATGACATCGGCGGATGTTTCGCTCGGGAACTGCATCCCGTCAGCATACCCATAGGGGTATACGTTGACAGACGCGCTAAATGTACGTATATTCGTACTTATGTCGACCCTCGCCAAGCTTTTTCCCATAGCGGCGTGGGCCCCTCGCTACGAACGCACCGACCTCCGCAGTGACCTTGCCGCTGGTCTCACGGTTGGTGCGATGTTGGTCCCACAGGCAATGGCCTATGCGCTGCTGGCCGGATTGCCGCCCGAGGTCGGACTGTACGCAGCAACGGTTCCGGTCGTAATCTACGCCCTCTTCGGCACCTCGCGCCAGCTTGCCGTGGGCCCTGTCGCCATCGTTTCCCTGCTGACGGCAACCGCGCTTGCGCCGTTGGTGGAGGAGGGGAGTGCCGGCTATCTCGGTGCGGCTGCGCTGCTGGCGCTGATGGTCGGTGTCGTGCACATCGTGCTCGGGGTCGGGCGGCTCGGGTTCCTCGTGAACTTCCTTTCTCACTCCGTGCTCGTGGGCTTCACCGCCGCAGCAGCGATCATCATCGGCTTCTCCCAGGCGAAACACCTCTTCGGGATCTCGACCGACCGCAAAGAACACTTCTATGACACGGTCCGCGAAGTGATCGACAACCTGTCGGCCACCAACGCAACGACGTTGGTCCTCGGCGTGATCGCTCTGGTCACGTTGTTCCTGCTGAAACGTTTTGCACCGCGGGTGCCGGCTGCGCTCGTCGTCGTTGTCGCCTCGATTCTCGCTGTCGAGTTGTTCAGCCTCGAAGACGAAGGCGTGAAGGTCGTCGGCGACATCCCCGACACCCTTCCCTCCTTTGGCCTTCCGAGCTTCGACGGCTCACTCATCGGCAATCTGGCCACCACCGCGCTGGTCATCACCATCGTCGGGTTCATGGAATCCATCGCGGTGGCGAAGGTGTACGCCCGCCGTCACCGCTACGAGGTCAAACCGAACAACGAGCTCATCGGGCTCGGCGCGGCCAACGTCGCAGCCGGCCTCTTCGGTGGTTACCCCGTCACCGGCGGGTTCTCCCGAACCGCGGTGAACGACACCGCCGGAGCTCGAACGCCCCTGGCATCGCTTATCACCGCCGGCATCGTGCTGGTCACCATCGCTTTCCTGACGCCGCTGTTTGCTTCGCTTCCCAATGCGGCGCTGGGGGCGATCATCATCATGGCCGTCATCGGACTGGTCGACATCGCCGAAATGCGCCATATCGCGAAGGTCAAGCGCAGCGACCTCATCAGCCTCTCGGTCGCCTTCTTCGCCACCCTCATCCTCGGCATCGAACTCGGCATTCTCGTCGCCGTCGTCGCATCGATGCTCGTGGTCTTTGCCCGGATGTCGATGCCACACACCGCCGTGCTCGGTCATGTCGACGGAACCACCAGCTACCGCAACGTCAACCGTTTCCCCGAGGCGCATACCATCGATGGTGTGCGTATCATCCGCATCGACGCTGCGCTTTCCTTCGTCAACGCGGTCAACGTCAAGCGGGGGATCCTCAGCCATGTTGCCGATCTCACGCAGGAACCCCGAGCGCTCGTGCTCGACGCCTCTGGCATCAACGATCTCGACGCAACCGGGGCCGATATGCTTTACGAGGTCCTCGCGGAAGTGGAAGAGAAGGGGGTCGCGTTGCACCTCACCGACGTCAAGGGCCCAGTGCGCGACGTACTGCGCCAGGCCGGGATCTGGGAAAACCTCGGAGACCGAGTCCACAGCTCTACCTACGACGCGCTCGTGGCAATCGCCGCCGAACAAGGCGGCCCGGTCGACCAGCGGCGCTACGGCATCGACGAGCGCGAGGCCGATTCCCATGCCGGATAGCGCCAACTGGGATCGACTTGTCGAGGCCCATCATCGAGTCGAGACCGGTCCCGCCGACACGGCGCCCATCCACGCGCCAACGGCTGCGATATTGGCATGTTCGGACGCTCGCGTTCCGCCGTCGGTCATCTTCGACCAGCCGGCCGGCTCCCTTTTCGTCGTGAGGATCGCGGGAAATACCGCCAGCCCGGCCGCGCTCGCGAGTCTCGACTTCGCCGTCGCCGAACTCGGTGTCGAACTCGTCATCGTGCTCGGCCACACCGGCTGCGGCGCCGTGCAGGCGGCCTTGGCCGGCACCTGTGGCGGACACCTGGCGCCGATCGTCGAGCCGATCTGTCGACTGGCGCGATCGATGCCCGACAAAGGGATCGACGACCTGGTGCGCGCCAACGTGGCTCAGACCGTCACCGATCTCGCCGAACACCTTGGCCCCGTCGGCATAGCCGCTCGCGACGGGCGGCTCGAAATCCGTGGAGCAGTGCACAACCTGTTGCTCGGCCAACTCGAAACCATCAACTCGAACCCGAATACCCATCCCGCCTTGGAGGCATCATGACCACAACCACCGTCCCTTCCGCTGACACCATCGACGTCACGCAACTGCGCCAACTTCGCCAACAGGATCCCGACATTCGGATCCTCGACGTTCGCAGTGGCGGCGAGTTCGAGGCGACCCACATCCCCGGCTCGTACAACGTCCCGCTCGACACCTTGGGTGAACACGTCCGCGATCTCGCGTCGGTCGATCACCCGATCGTCCTGGTTTGCCAATCCGGCGGTCGCGCCAGTCAGGCGCACGCAAAGCTCACCGCCGCCGGTAAGGAGACGCTGCACATCCTCGAAGGCGGCATGGCGACCTGGGAGGCTGCAGGCGGCGACGTTGTCCAGGGAAACACCGACCACTGGGCGATGGACCGTCAGGTCCGGCTCACGGCTGGCTCGATCGCTCTGGCCGGCATCGCTGCAAGCACGGTCGTGCCGGGGGCGAAATGGATCGCCGGAGGGGTGGCGGCCGGACTCACCTACTCCGCCGTCTCCAACACGTGCGCCATGGCTGCGGTGTTGTCCAAGCTTCCCTACAACCAACGCGACAATTGCGATATCGCCGGTGTCCTCGCCGACCTCAACCGAGAGTCAGCCTGATGGCGCACCGCGATCATCCCGTGGCCGACTATCGATCGGTGCTCGAGGCCGACGCCCAGCTCGTCGACGTGCGAGAGCCCAACGAGGTTGCGGCCGGAACGCTGCCCGGCGCGGTGAACATTCCGTTGGGCGAACTCCCCGTTCGTCTTACGGAACTCGAACCGAGCCGTCGTGTCGTCCTGCTTTGTCGCAGCGGCGGACGCAGTACCAAGGCGGCTGAGTTCCTCACCGCCAGCGGATTCAGCGACGTGATAAACCTCAAAGGCGGAATGCTCGCCGTCGCCGGCCAGATCTAGACCCGTTTCCAGGGAGTGTCCGAACGTCGACGTTTGACTCGGATACCCCAGGGGGTATAATGTACGTACATACAGACTAGGAAGGTTTCTCGTCATGAAGTTCGCCCAGTACTACCTCGATTGCCTATCTCACGCCTCGTACCTGATCGGAGACGAGACGACGGGTCGTGCCGTGGTTGTCGACCCGCGTCGTGACACCGACGAATACGTGAAGGACGCCGCGGATGCGGGATTGACCATCGAGATGGTCATCGAAACGCACTTCCATGCCGACTTCCTCTCGGGGCATCTCGAGCTCGCAGCGGCGACAGGAGCGGAGATCGCCTTCTCGTCGCGAGCGCAAACCGAGTTCGAATCCCGCAAACTCGACGACGGCGAACGATTCTCCCTCGGAGACGTCGAACTCGAGTTCCTCCATACGCCGGGTCACACCCCGGAGTCGCTCAGCATCGTGGTGTACGAACACGCCGGAGATGAGGTGCCGTACGGCGTTCTCACCGGCGACACGCTCTTCATCGGCGACGTCGGTCGACCGGATCTGCTCGCATCGATCGGGTTCACTCGTGACGAACTCGCGGAACAGCTCTACGACAGCCTCCACAACAAGCTGCTTCCCTTGCCGGACGCCACCCGTGTGTACCCGGCACACGGCGCCGGTTCGGCGTGCGGCAAGAACCTTTCGACCGATACGTGGTCGACGATGGGTGAACAGCGGGCGACCAACTACGCCCTCCTGGCGCCCGACAAGCAGACGTTCATCGATCTCGTCACCGAAGGCCAACCGCCTGCGCCCGAGTACTTCGTGTTCGACGCAATCCTCAACCGCAAGGATCGTGCGCTGCTCGACGAGACCGCTCGACCGACCGCGCTCAACCTCGACACCTTCGATCGGTTGGTCGCCGATGGGGCGATGATCATCGATGGCCGAGATCCCGAAGACTTTGCATCGGGCCATCTGCTCGGATCGATCAACGTCGGACTCAACGGCCGCTACGCCGAGTTCGCCGGCTCGGTCGTCCCGACCGATGTCGATATCGTTCTGGTCGTCGACGACGGATTCGAGCTCGAAGCTAAGAACCGGCTCGCTCGCATCGGCTTCGACCGCGTGGTCGGGTATCTCGAGCAGCCCCTCGCTGTCATGGTCAGCAATCCCGAGCGGGTGCAGCGGGCATCTCGCATGACCGCACTCGAGTTCGAAGACCGGAAAGCCGGCATCGATGGCCTGCAGCTGGTCGATATTCGGAACCCCGGTGAGTTTGCCCTTGGCACCATCAAAGAATCGCAGACGATCCCGGTTGGACAGCTTCCAGGCCGTCTCGATGAACTCGACCCGACTGCACCCACCGTGGTGTTCTGTGCGGGCGGATACCGCTCCTCGGTTGGAGCGAGCGTCCTACGCCAAGCCGGCTTCGGCGATGTATCCGACATCATCGGGGGCTATGGCGCTTGGGTCGAAATGGTCCCGGCCCCGGCCTGACTCAGGCGCTGGTCGAGAGGAACGTCCCCCGACGCTGGTTGAAGCGCACGGTGTAGAACTGGACGCCGATCGCGAAAGACCCGTTCAGGTCGCGGCAGTTGGCCACCAGGCCCACGGCGTCGAGGAGCGGGCCTTTCAATTTGAGGATCTGGAACACGCCGATCGGCGCGTTGCTTTCGAATTGCAGACCGCGCGGTGACAAGTCGACGATCTTGCCGTGCGCGGGTGCAGATTCTGGCCACCGAACGTAGTACTGGATGCGGCCTTCTTTGGCCACTCGCCGCGCCGCCCGCTGGCCGGAGGCTTCCAGCTGCGGCGCCCCTGCCGGCGTCAGCGGACTTCGACAGATCAGGCAGACGGCGCCGCCGTACAGCGGGCTGTCGACCGCTTGCTCCGATCCACAGAACACGCAGTAGGGCTCGTCCTCCCCATCTCCATGCACGTGCTCGGCATACCGCTTTTCTTCGGTCTCTTC
>CBESNZ010000146.1:0-7983 GCA_965531045.1 uncultured Acidimicrobiales bacterium | reverse complement strand
CGTCGGCGAGCGCGAGGAGATCGACGCTGTAGCCCGGGTCGTAGGCGTAGGTCGACAGGTCGACGCCGTAGATCGCTCGCAGCCATACGAGCCGGCCGAGCTCGACGAGGATGTCGTCGGCGTGGCCGAACGAGTCGCTGAATATTGCGTCGCCGGTGCTGCTGACAAGGCTGTCGACGTCGGGCAACTGCCCGGCGTCGTACAGCTCGTACAGCTCGACGGCAGCTTGGCCGTAGGGAATGCCGTAGATGTCGATGTTCGGATACTCGGCTCGCAGGTCGTCGAGGAGGTCGTGCCAGATTGCGGCATGGAAGGCGTGCCAGGTCGAGCTGTACGCGTTGGCCGTATAGGTGCCCGGGTCGGTCAGCCACGGTAGGGCCAGAAAGAACCGAGTGTCGGGGTTCTGCTCGAGTGCGTAGTCGAGCCAGAGCCGGTAGCCGGTGAGCGTTGGGTAGGCGGGGTGATACGTCATGCCGAAGAGGTCGACGTCGCCGCCGTCGAGGACCGATTGGATTTGGGCCCGCTTGGTCGGGTTGTTCCACAGCGCCTCGGGTGTTCCGCTGGCGCCGCCGGAGGTAACCAGGTCCTGGTCGTGATCGACGAACCCCGCGTTTGTCGCGTGGAAAGGCATTCCTTGCGCGAACGGCCAAAAGAAGCTGTGGCCGATGAAGAGCGAGTCGAAGCCGGTGATGACGTCGGGACGGAAGATCGCAACGAGCGGCGGTACCGTCTGTCCCTGGGCGGCCGCGACGAGGTCGGATTCGACCTCGAGACTGCACGAGTTGCTGGTGGCGTTTATGCAGTAGTTCACCCAGCGGTGGAAGTGCCACCCCGTCGCAGCCACCCCGGTGTAGGTCTCGTCGTACTCGCCGACGATGTCGTTCTCCGTGCAATTTGGTGAGCCAGCGGTGTAGTCGGCAAGGGTGCAGTCGCGCGTCCCGCTGGCGGAGGTGACATCGCCCTCTCCGACGATCTCGATGGGATGGTTGCATGCCACGGCCAACAGGGCGGTCGCCAAGACGGCGAGGAACAGGCGTTGCGGTCGGGTTCTCATCTCGGGTGATTCCATCGGTTCGCCGGGTGATTGAGGATCCCCGTCGACGGCTTGTCTCGTCAAATCACACGGCGGTCAGGGCTGGGCGTTGCCCGGTGCTGCGGGATAGCGTTTCCCCGGTTCGAACGGGATTTGGGGTTTCTGCATGCGATTCGTACGTGCCGTCGGCATGGTGGTCACGCTGGCGCTGATCGTGGCGTCCTGTGCGGAGCGAGGCGCGGATCCATCGAATGCGGCCCTCGCTGCAACGACTCCCGCCGCGCCGGCCGCTGCTGCTCCGGCAGTCACTGCTGGGGCCACCGACCTGGCTGCTGGCGTGACGCTCCCGCCGACAGGCGTCGACGCCACCGTTGCCATTGACGCCGGGCCAGGGCCAGGCGACTTCGGATCGCTGGTCGGCGTCTGCGGACCCAACGAAGGCGGCGGCGAGATCCCCGACCTGGGGCCGGACGAAGTGCAAGGGCTCACGGCGGACACCATCAAGCTCACGACGATCGCCGACCCCGGTTTCCAGGGTTCTCCGGGGCTGAACCAGGAGATTTTCGACGCGGGCGACGCCTTCGTGGCCTGGTGCAATGCGGCGGGCGGCATCAACGGAAAGCAGATCGAACTCACGCTGCGCGACGCCAAGCTCACCGACTATCAGCCCGTCCTCGAGCAAGCGTGCGCGGCAGACTTTGCAGTCGTCGGCGACGGAGCCGTACAGGACAACCTCTGGGCCGACGTCGGGCGCGAGTGTGGCCTCATCGACATCGCCGGGTTCTCGGTGACCGCCGCAAAGGCGGGGTTCGCCGGTGACAACCCGGTGGAGACCCGTCAAGTGCAGCCGGTCCCGAATCCGGCCGACGAAGTGGCGATCGGCGCGAACCTGATCTTGATGGAACAGTTCCCCGACGCCGCCGCCCGCACGGGACTCATCTATGCCGACTTCCAAACCCTCGTGCGTCAATACGAGAAGGAGCGCGCCGGGTTCGAGGCGGTCGGTCACACCGTCATTCACACCGACGTGTACAACATTTTGGGGGAGGACAATTGGACGCCGTTCGCCGCCGCGATGCGAGCCGCCGACGTCCAGTTCTTTCGGCTCATCGGCGAGGCCGACAACGGTGCGCAACTCAAGCAGGCGCTCAGCGAGATCGGATTCTCGCCGAGCGTGACGCTCCAGGAGACCAATTTCTACGACCCCAACTACATAGCGGCCGGCGGCGACGCCGTCGAAGGCGATTACATCCGTAGCGTGTTCTGGCCGTTCGAGGAGGCCGACCGGAATCCGGCCACCCGGGCCTACCTGGACCTGATCGAGGCGCAGGGAGGCAAGGTCGCCACGCTCGGCGTCCAGTCGACCTCGGCATGGCTGCTCTTCGCAACGCTGGCCAAACAATGTGACCTCGCCAACGAACTCAGCCGCAGCTGCGTGCTCGAGGGCGCCGCGCAGGTCACCGAATGGGACGGTGGGGGACTGCATGCGGTGACGAGCCCCGCCACCAACCAGGGTGCCCGTTGCACGATCGTGCTCCAGATTCAGGACGGCGCGTTCGTCCGGTGGGCGCCCGAGATCGACGGTGGAGACGGCGGCTACGCCTGCGATCCGGGTTACGTGACCCCGATCGAAACAGACGGCTAGAGGCGATGGAGGAGTTCCTCACCTTCACGGTCACCGGCCTCGTCACCGCGGCGCTGTACGCGGTAGCGGCCAGCGGGCTCGTCGTCACCTACACGACAAGCGGCATCTTCAACTTCGGTCACGGGGCGGTCGGCATGTTCGCCGCCTTCACCTACTGGAAGGTGCGCGTCGACTGGAACTGGCCCGCTCCGATCG
Source organism: uncultured Acidimicrobiales bacterium (assembly GCA_965531045.1). Lineage (GTDB taxonomy): Bacteria > Actinomycetota > Acidimicrobiia > Acidimicrobiales > SHLQ01 > CBESNZ01. Next base: position 5,110 of record CBESNZ010000146.1, on the reverse strand, counting down.
CCTTGATCGCGGTGCTGCTGGTGCTGGCGCCGGCGTTCGGCGTGCTGGTCGAGCGGGTGATCATGCGGGGGCTGCAGAACGTCTCCGAGGTCACCAAACTCGTCGTGTCGGTGAGCTTGCTCTTCGGGGTCTTCCAGGGTGCGATCATCCTGTTTCCTCCCAACCAGAGTCGCCGGCTTCCGGGGTTCTACTCGGGCAACACGTTCGATCTTGGCTTCATCAACCTCACCTGGCACGATGCAACCACGATCCTTGCGGCCATCGTCACGGCGGTTGCGCTCCGGTTCCTGCTGTTCTCGACGAGAACCGGGGTTGCCATGCGGGGCGTGGTCGACGATCGCGAACTCACCCAACTCAACGGCGCGAACCCCAACCGATCGTCGATGTTCGCCTGGGCGTTGGGGATGTCGCTCGCGGCTCTCGCCGGGATCTTGTTGGCCGGCAGCCAGGGCGTGCTCAGCCACGTGCCCCTCACCCTGCTCGTGATCAATGCGTATGCCGCGGCCATGTTCGGGCGCCTCGAAAGCCTGCCCCGCACCTTCGTGGGCGCGATCGTGCTCGGCCTGCTGCAGTCCTACGGAATCGGGTACCTGTCGCTCAACGAACCGCTGCGATCGATTTTCACCGTCGACATCGACCCACCCCTTTCGCTCAGCGGGCTCCGGCCGGCGATCCCGATCATCGCGCTGTTCCTGGTGCTGCTGATCTTGCCGCGTCAGCGCCTCATCGCGGCCGGGCAGCGCAAATCGCGCGAGATCATCCCCGCTCCGTCGATGGTGCGATGGTTGCTTGGCGCTGGAATCCTCGGGGTTATTTCGTTCGGCTACGCCACGCAGTTCCCCGGAGTGCGAACCTTCCAGATGGGCCAAGGGCTAGCGCTGGCGATCATCATGTTGTCCCTCGTGCCCCTGATCGGGTGGGCCGGCCAGATCTCGCTCGCGCCGATGGCCTTCGCCGGGATCGGGGCGGTGGTGATGGGCCACTGGGGCGGCGACGGAACGCTCGAGGGACTCCTCGCCGCAACGGTCATCGCCGGCGCGGCCGGTGCGGTCGTGGCGCTACCTGCCCTGCGGCTCCGCGGGCTCTATCTCGCGCTCGGTACCGCCGCGTTTGCGGTGTTCATGGATCTGGTCTTCTTCAACCAGACCCGGTTTCTCCCGAATGGCAACATCCAGGTTCCCCGCCTCGACCTGTTCGGGTTCTCCTTCGACGGCGAGCGGGCCCACCTCGTTTTGCTCGCCGTGGTGTTCGGGCTGGTGGGTGCGGCGCTCGCGTGGTTGCGCCACCAGGAATTCGGGCGGCGCCTGCTCGCGATGAAGTCGAGCGATGCCGCCTGCGTGACCCTGGGTGTCAACCTCACGGTGACGAAGCTCCAGGTGTTCACGTTGTCGGCGGCCATCGCAGGCCTCGGCGGCGCCCTGTACGGCGCGCAGCTGCGCAGCGTGTCGCCGCCGACCTTCCAGTTCCTCCAGAGTCTGCCGGTGTTGCTGTTGGCCGTGGTCGGAGGGATCGCTGCCGTCGGCGGGGCCCTCTTCGGCGGCATCGTCTACGCGCTCACCTTTCTCATCATCCCCGACGTGTACCCGAGCGTGAAAGATCTACTCACGATCGGGCCCGCTCTCGCCGGTATCAGCCTGGGCCGTAACCCCAATGGCGCCGTCAACGAGGTGGTTCGTTCGATCCGCGAGGCCCGCGCCAAACGGCAGCTACCGGCGACGGAGTCTGCCGACGACGACCTCGGTCATGCCGGTCTGGAGGGATTCACCCGTGCCGACCTGGCCCGCCTCGATTTCGAGTTGGGTCTCGCCGACGAGCCGTCGTACGCGCGGCTCGGCGCGCTGCGAGAAGGGCATGGCCATGGCGCTGCTTGACGTCTCTGGTATCTCCGTCTCCTTCGGGGGCCGCAAGGCCGTCGAGGACGCGAACCTGACCGCGGAGTGCGGGCAGATCAGCGGTTTGATCGGCCCGAACGGCGCCGGCAAGACCACGATGTTCAATGCGCTGTGCGGCCTGCAACAGACCGACGCCGGCGAGGTCCGCCTCGACGGGGAACTGATCAGCTCCCTTCCCCCGTACAAACGAGCCCGCAAGGGGCTGGGTCGAACGTTTCAGCGATTGGAAACCTTCAATCTCCTCACGGTGCGCGAAAACATTCTCGCCGGGGCCGAATTCCGAAACCGTTGGTCTCGTGACGATGTCGATGCCCAGTTGGTCGCCGGCCAGCTGATCGACGAACTGTCGCTCGGCGACGTCGCCGACGAGCGGGTCGACGGCCTCCCCACGGGCCGGGCCCGGCTGGTCGAGGTCGGGCGAGCGCTGGCCGGCCGGCCTCGGGTGCTGCTGCTCGACGAGCCCTCGTCCGGACTCAACGATGCCGAGACCGACGAACTGGCCGCAGTCCTGCGTCGACTGACCGACGACGGGCTCGCCGTGCTCATGGTGGAACACGACATGGGTTTGGTGATGGGTACGTGCGACCTCATCCACGTGTTGGACTTCGGCGAGATCATCGCGGTCGGCGACCCGACGGTCATCCAGGCCGACGCCCGTGTGCAGCGGGCGTATCTCGGTGACAGCACCTCCAACACGACATCCGACGCAACCGCAGCCGCGGCGCCGCGCCCCGGCGCCGGGACCGACCACATCGCTCGCCCGCCGATGTTGGAGGTGCGCGGCCTACACGCCGGCTACGGCGACTTCGACGTACTGGAAGATGTTTCCTTCTCGGTGGGCGACGGCGAGGTCTTCGTGCTGTTCGGGCCCAACGGCGCGGGGAAGACGACCACGCTCGACGTGATCGCCGGGCTTCTCCCGGCCAGCAGCGGAACCGTGGAGCTCTGTGGCCACAACGTCACCGGCGCCGATGTCAGTGCGCTCGCCCGGGCCGGTTTGTGCATGGTGCCGGAAGGGCGGGGCGTCTTCCCGAACCTCACGGTGGTGGAAAACCTCTGGATGGCGACGCATTCCGGCGTCGACCGAGCGCACATCGAAGAGGTCGCCTACGACCGGTTCCCGGTGCTTTCCGAATTTCGTACGCAGCTCGCAGGCACGCTCTCGGGCGGCGAGCAGCAGATGCTGGCCATGGCGCGAGCGTTGTCCACCGATCCGGCGCTCTTGATCCTCGATGAGCTGTCAATGGGTCTCGCCCCACTGATCGTTCGTGACATCTACGAGCGGGTGGCCGAGATCGCAGCCGACGGCGTGTCGATTCTCGTGGTGGAACAATTCGCCCACGACGTCCTCGATGTGGCCGACACCGCCGCCATCATGTTGAACGGCTCTATCCGTCGGATCGGACCTCCGGCCGAGATCGCAAAAGAGCTCGAAACCGCATACCTATCCGGAACCACCACATGACCCGCCCCGAGGGCCGATGCAAGGAGAGCCAGCCATGACCGAGACACCGGCAGACCAACCCGCACAGAGCAGCGGTATGGGCGCCGACCGCCGCGCCGCGTTCGAGGCCGAGATCGGCCGCGTCCAGCTCAAGGCCGGTCGCGCCGCGAGCGAACGGCGGTTCCTCGCCGGGGGGATAGCGGCAATGGCCGTCGGGGTCGTCGTGGCGCTCGTCGCGTTTCTGGTGTCGACGGCCATGGCCGACACGCGCGACGTCATCTCGATGAGCATCCTGGCCATCTTCGGGCTGGCGCTCGCAGTCGTCGGCGCGGCCGTGTTCCTGCGCTACGCACTGGGCCGCTTCTTCCGGTTCTGGTTGCTGCGGCTGATCTACGAGCAACGACCCGCGGAGTAGTCCGCTCGACGAAGGACTCCAGCCCGCTCGTGGCGTGGGAGGACGGGTCCCCGTCGGCGGTGCCTGGCTAAGGTGCGTTCAGCGGCGATGACGGTTGGGGAGGAAATGATGGAGAAGGTTCTCGGAATCGGTGGTCTGTTCTTTCGGGCCGAGGCTCCGCACGACTTGGCTCGGTGGTACCTCGATCAGCTCGGCGTCGCGCTCGTACCGCAAGGCCCGGACGATGCCCCATGGGTCGGCGGTGAAGGCGTGACGGTGTTCGCCCCATTCCCCGCCGATACCGACTATTTTGCTGCCGACCGCCAGTTCATGATCAACTTCAGAGTAAGGGATCTTGACGCGATGCTTGCCCAGCTCGCAGCTACCGGCCACGACGCCAGCCATCAGAGTGCAATGGAGGGAGTCGGTAGGTTCGCCCGTGTGCACGATCCCGAAGGCAATCCCATCGAACTGTGGGAACCGGCATAGTCAGAACCGATGCGGTCAGGACAGTTCGCCGTCTCGGTGATCCCGGTGCTTGACGGTGAGGGCTTTCCATACGTCGTCGCTGCTCATGGCGAGGTGTTCGTGGTGCATCAGCGCATGAATGATGTCCTTGAGACTCGTCGACAGATGCTCGGCTTTCCCCAGCGCTTCAGGATGGATCTCGCCTTCGTCGTGTGGTCGATTGATGAGCGCCGCGACATCGTCGGCGGTCGCCGCGAGATGGGCGAGGTGATTCGCGAGCGTCCCATGCTCTGAGTTTTGGTCATCGGCCATTTGCGCAGTCTCCTACGGATCGGGAACGTCTTGATGTTATCCGCGCGCGCCTGCTTCATTTCCTATTGTCGGGAAGCGAGCTCGGTCTCCTGAGCGGCTAGATTCTCGGCCACTGCGGCTGGTTGGTGCCAGCGCAGTCGACGGCGATGTGCAGCGTCCAGCGACAATCGCCGCAAGAGAGGGGATTCCACCCGTGGTCGGAGAGGTCGTGCGCCTGAGGAGCGGCAGCCCGTGACGACCCAGCCGCGCTCGTCACTGGGCAGCCGTGAACTCGTCGGGCTCGCCATGGCTGCCGCGCTCGTGCCGCTCAACTCCACGATGATCGCGGTTGCGCTCCCCGACGTGGCCGACGACTTCGGCATCGGGTCCGGTTCGGCCGGAGTGCTCGTCACGATCTACCTGGTGGTGATGCTGGTCGGGCAGCCGACGTTGGGAAGGCTCATCGACGTCGTCGGCTCACGCCGCGCACTGCAATGGGCGCTCATCGGATTCTTCGTCACATCGGCGGCGACGTCGTTCGCAACCACCTTCCCGTTGCTGGTGATTGGACGCGCCTGCCAAGCCGTGTTCGGCGCGGGTCTCATGCCCTCGGCGCAGGCA
>CBESNZ010000145.1:0-7996 GCA_965531045.1 uncultured Acidimicrobiales bacterium | reverse complement strand
GCCGTGCACCATGGGTGCGCGCGGCTCGACTGGCAGGTGCTCGACTGGAATCAGCCGTCGATCGATTTCTACGAAGCGATTGGAGCGGAAATCAATCGGCAGTGGGTCCCGTGTCGTCTCACCGGGTCAGCACTGGCCGAAATGGCCGGTGCCGCTCGGTTTCCGTCTGTCGTGCATAGCTGACGTCGGCGTCGGACGCGTATAGGCCAAACGACTCAACTGCGTTCGACGGGTGCCGATTGATACAGACACCCTGGAACTCGGCTCGGAGTCTGTCTGCCAATGAGGCGTCTATCTACGAACATTCGTCACTCGAAGGTGACGCTGCCCGCGATCATGCTGATCGCAGGCCTTGCGTTGGCCGGCGGCCTGTTTCTCCGGGCCGACCGTCTGGCCTCCACGGCCTCAACCGTCGAGAACATCACCAAGAGCGTTGCCGCCGACCGTGAAGTGGCACTCGCGTTGCAAGACGAACGCCGCGCGGTTGCGTCCGGAACTGCGGTCAGCGCCGATGCGCTCGCGGAGATTTCGTTGGCGACCGACGAGGTCGCACCCTCCGACGACGCGGAGTATTCGTCCGGTATCGCCGAAGCGAGATCGCTTGACGACCTCGACGTCAAGGTTGGTCGGTACAACATCATGGTTTTGGCATGGCTCGATCGCTCGATCGCGACCGACCCCTCGCTCATCGACAACGCCGAAGCCCGCCGACTCCTGGTTGCCGGAGGGTCGCTCGCGGCGCTGCGAGAGGCATTCGCGGTCGAGGTGGCAACGGTCTCGACCGGGTCCGCTTCCGAGCTGATCGATGCCCAGACGCTGACCGACGGTTGGATCGACGCCGTGGAACTCGGTGCGCCGGCATCGATTTTCGGAGATCTGCAAACGCTCCTCGGGCCGGCCGCGATGGACGAACTACGCGACGCCGAGCGAGCCGCACTGAACGGCACCGACGCCGATGCAGAAGCGCTCGATGAGATCCTCGCGGACCGACTCGCCGCAACAGCCGATCTTGTTCGTCTGACGAGTGAGCAATCAGGGGAGGCCGTCGCAGACGCCGCCGATCAAGCCCGGCGCAATCGGCTGCTGCAACCTTCGCTGGCGCTCACGACAACGTTGGTGCTCGTCGCCCTCTGGATGCTGTTGCAGTGGCGCACGGTACGAACCGACACCAGCTTTGGCGATACCGCTCTCGACATTGCCCGGAACGACTTCGTCGACCTGTTGGCGTCCGTTGAAGCGGGCGAGGTCGACGAGGCGATGGTGTTCCCGATCGAAGCGCCCGCCGCCCTCGAGTCGGCAGCCGAAGCGATGGTCGCCTTTCAAGAGGCCGCGGTCACCCAGGCGATCGAACGTGTGGCGGTGGAGACGAACGTGACGCACACGGTTGCCGCCTCCGCCGGTCGCACCCGACAGCTCATCGGTGAACAACGCCGGGTCCTGCGCGATCTCGGCGACTCGCCGATCGGCGAGGGAGATGCGCTCGATCGTCTCGATCACCTCATCTCTCGGGTCGCCGCCGCGAACGACCAGTTGCTCATCCTGTGTGGCGCCGATGGACTGCCCGTGCCGGTTGCCGGTGCCACGGCGCTCTCGGCGATGGTGTTCGCCGCAATCAGAAGTTCGCAGGAGCCCGGCCGCGTCATCGTCGACATCGCGATCGATGCGACCATCTCGACGGAGCTCGGCCACGATCTCGTCACGATCATTCGGGAGCTGGTCGACAACGCGCTGGCGCACTCCTCTCCGACACACGATGTGGTCGTGCGTGGGCAGGTGCACGACGGTTCCTTCCTGCTATGGGTGTGCGACGAGGGCCTCGGACTCGAGGACGCGTCATTGGCGGAACTCAACCGCGATTTGGAGGAGCCGCGTGGACTCACCGGGGTCGCTACCGACGGTCTCGGATTGGCCGTCGTCAGCGAGTTGGCGCAGCGCCACGATCTCCAGGTTGCCCTTTTGGCCGACGCAGCGACGGGTGTGCAAGCCCGCGTCCTGCTGCCCGCCCGCCAGATCGCCGCACTGGGCGACCCCCGATTGGATCCTGTCCATCTCGATCCTGCCCGTCTCGATCCTGTCCATCTCGATCCTGCCCTGCTGGATGACGCGGGCCGGGAAGAACCCTTGCCGGAGCCCGATGTGTTCGCGGATGACTTCGTCGATGTCAGAGCAAACTCGATAGCCGAGCAAGCCGTCGCTGAACCGGCGATCGCTGAACCGGCGGTCGTGACACCGGCGGTCGCTGCACCATCCTTTATCGTTGCGGACTTCGTTTCGCCGGCTGCGCTCGACGACGGTGCGATGCGGTCGACGTCGGCGTCGTTGTCGCATCGCCTGCTGGCGAGCCTCGCTCCGTCGGACGATGGTGGCTCCATGGTCGCGAGCCTGGCCGCTCGACCCGAACGCCCCGACGACGATCCCTTCGGATTCGGCACCGACCGCTAGGCGCTGACACGATGGCTGGCTGATGTCTGCTGGCCCCCGAAATCGCACGGCGCACCCGTCGGTTGCGCATCGTCCAAACGAACTGCGTCGAATGGTGGACGCAATCCGGCGGTTGACCGAGGCCACCGTCACCAACACGGCATCGGCGAAGGTCACCGATTCACTGGCCGCGCAGGTCGAGAGCATCGCTGCCGCCGTGCACGCGCATGTTCCGGCGGAGCTGCCGCCGAGGATCAAACATGCCCCGGACATGGACATGCGCCGGTACACGCACGCGCCGTTCGATCCTGTGGTGGGTCCATGGAACCCCGTTGCTGCCCCGGTCGAGGCCTACATCGACGACGATGCCGGCCGCGGGGTTGCGACGTACGGACACGCGTACGAGGGACCGCCGGGGTTGGTGCACGGAGCGGTCATCGCCGCTGCGTTCGACATGCTTTTAGCGCTCGGCAACAGCGCGGCTTCACGCAGCGGCCCGACGCTGCGCCTCTGCATTCGCTATCACCGACCCACCCGTCTGGGGGAGGTCTCGACGTATCACGCCAAACAGGATCGGATCGACGGCCGCAAGCTGCACACGGTCGGGACTCTCGAACAGGGAGGTGAGGTCACCGCGAGTTCGACCGGGCTGTTCCTGTCCGTCGACCCGGCCGCGATAGGCGATCTCACCAAGAAGCAGGCTGAACAGTCCAGGCGCACCGGCGGCACCACTCCGATCGTCGCTGCGACGGAGGTGCCCGTGCCGGCCACCACCCACGATGCCGTGATCGGCCGCGGCCCGCAGTTGGCCCGACTCGCCGACGCCGTGCGGTCGCTCCAGCTCGCGGCGGTGCTGCACGACGCCACGGCCGAACAGACGGTGCGATGGGCCGACGCCATCGATGCCCTCGCCGCCCAACTGGAAACGAGTGTTCCGTCCGAGATCCCCGGACGCTTCGGGGGATGGAGCGGGCCCTTCGATCCGAACGCACTGTTCGTGTACGACTGCATCTTCGGCCGGTTCAACCCGATCGCCCCGCCGCTCGTCGCCGGCTGGACCGACGGGGTGGCGCAGGCCACGGGCATGCTCGATCGCCGCTTTGAGGGACCGCCCAATGCGGTACACGGCGGCATGCTCGCCGCGATCTTCGACCAGGTGTGCAACGTGGCCAACATCGGTTCGGAGGTGCCGGGCCTCACGACCGAGCTGTGCATCGACTACCGCGCCTTCACCCGCATCGAGTACCCAACGGTCTTCGAAGCACAGGTCGAAGAAGTGACCGACAAGACCGTCACCACCACGGCCCGATCGCTGCAGGACGACAAGGTGACGTGCGAGGCCACCGGGACGTTCCGGCGAATCCTCTCGTAGACGAAGCCGGGCGGAGATGGCGCTCTGCTAGGTCCTGGGCTCGCCGCCCCGTTACAGTCCGGCTATGGGGATACGCCGTCGGAATCGTCGCAGGTCAGAGGCCGGTCGGTTCACGTACTCCGCGTGGGATGGCACCCAGGTCGGCTTCGACATGAACGCCGACGATGTGTTCGGGGCAATGACCGATCAACTCTTGGAGCACGGCGACATCAATTCGGCACTGTCCGACATGTTGCGCAACGGGTTCACCGACTCCGACGGCAACGACATGCAGGGGCTGCGCGACATCCTCGAGCAGCTGCGTGAGCGGCGGCAGGAATCGCTCGACAAGTACGACCTCGGTGGGGTGTACGGCGACATTGCCGAAGAGCTTCGCGAGGTCATGGACCAAGAGCGAGAAGCGCTGTCGAAGATGGCCCAGCAGGCGGCTGAGTACGCCGAGGGCGGCGACGCGTCCGATCAGCGCTCGGCCGAGTTGGCGCAACAATCCGCCGCTGAGCGCCAGATGCAGCTCGACATGATGCCCCCCGACCTGGCCGGGCAAGTGCGCGACCTGCAGGAGTACGACTTCGCGTCGGCCGAGGCCCGTGAGCGCTTCGAAGAACTGGTCGAGAAGCTCCGCGAGCAGCTGATGCAGCAATTCGTCGACCAAGCCGGCGAAGCAATGCAGAACATGTCCCCCGAAGACCTGGCCCGCATGAAGGACATGATGGCCGCGCTCAACGAGATGCTCGATCAGCGCCAGCAGGGTAACGAGCCGGACTTCGCCAAGTTCATGGAGGACTTCGGCGACTTCTTTCCGGAGAACCCCGAGACGCTCGACGAACTGCTCGAAATCATGGCGCAGCGCATGGCCGCAATGCAGCAGATGATGAACTCGATGACCCCCGAGCAGCGGGCTCAAATGCAGGCGCTCAGCGATCAGCTTCTCGAGGACATGGATCTTCGTTGGCAGATGGAGCAGCTGTCCGAGAGCCTCCAGCAGATGTTCCCGCAGATGGGCTGGGAGCAAGGGCGCAACTTCCAAGGCCAGGACCCGCTCAACATGGGTTCGGCCATGGAGTTGATGCAGGAACTCGGGGATCTCGATCAGCTCGAGAACCTGCTGCAGGGAGCTCGCAATCCGGGAGCGTTGGCCGAGGTCGACATCGATCGGGCCCGCGATCTGTTGGGCGCCGACGCCGCCAACAGCCTCGAACAGCTCTCCGAGCTTTCGAAGATGCTCGAAGATGCCGGCTACGTGAACTACGAGGACGGTCGCTTCGAACTCACCGCTCGGGCGATCCGCAAGCTCGGGCAAAACGCCCTCAACGATCTGTTCGCGAAGTTGAAGTCAAGCGAGCTCGGTCGCCACAACATGGACATTTCGGGTGTCGGTCACGAACGGGCCTACGACACCAAGCCGTACGAATTCGGCGACCCGTTCAACCTGCAGATCGAACGGACCGTCCGCAATGCCGTTCGTCGCAGTGGTGGCGGCACGCCGGTGAAGCTCACCCCTGAAGATTTCGAGGTCGAGCGCACCGAGAAGTCGGTCAAGTCCTCGACGGTGCTGATGCTCGACCTCTCGATGTCCATGCCGATGCGCGGCAACTTCTTGCCGGCCAAGAAGGTCGCCATGGCGCTGCACTCGCTCATCAGTTCGCAGTACCCCCGCGATTTCATGGGGGTGGTTTCGTTCGCGGCGTTGGCCCATGAGATCAAACCCGAAGACCTCCCCACCGTGTCGTGGGATTACGACTACGGCACCAACATGCAGCACGGGTTCATGCTGGCGCGTCGGATGCTCAGCCGGCAGACGGGTACGAAGCAGATCATCATGATCACCGATGGAGAGCCAACGGCACATCTGTCACCGTCGGGCAGCCCGATCTTCAACTACCCGCCGACGCGCGAAACCGTCGACTTGACCCTGGCCGAAGTCGCCAGGTGTACCAAGGACGACATCGTGATCAACACGTTCATGTTGGATGCGACCAACTATCTCCAGAATTTCATTGAGGAGATCTCTCGCATGAACGGCGGACGCGCCTTCTTCACGACCAACGAGAACATCGGCGACTACGTGCTGTTCGACTTTGTCGAGCAAAAGCGCAAGCTGATCCACGGTAGATAGCTACGTCTCTGACGCACTCTCGGCTTCGGCCCGGCGGCCCAGCGGGCCGGAAGCCCGAGCGCCGTGTTTCGGCCGCCAGGCCTCGGGCCTCGATGCTGCACGCACGGCGGCGCCCGGCACCTCGTCCCGCGGCGCCTAGTTCTTCACCTGGGGCTGGCGCCTCGCCGTAGGCAGGTAGACCGTCCGGGGCAGCCCATGCCTTCGCGTGGCTGACGCCCAACAGACAGCCAGGCCGCTCTGTGGTGCCCTGCGGGCCGAAGGCCTTGGCTGCCCCGCTTCGTTGGGCACCCGTCGCCTAGGCGCCAGCCACAGGTAGAGCCGAGCGAGCGAAGGATGAGTGAGCGGAGTCCGCCATGCGGGTCAGAGGAGCGGCACGATCTGCGAGGGACGAGCGGATCCAGCGAGGCTGGAGGGAGCGAAGCGAGCGGGAAACAAACCGCGGCTTCCGTGGCTCCTCCACACAAAACAGTCGGTTGTCGGATCTGCCGCAGAGACCCGACCTACCGCGGCGGATTGGCGACGATGAATTCCACGGCTGCCGCTGGATCGTCGGTGCAGGTGATCAGGTCGGCGTAGGGCTTCTCTGCCGCGAGCGCTTGCAGGAGCGGGAGCACGGGGAGGGTGCCGTCGGCACCCCAGTGGGCGGTACCGAGCAGGATCATTGGGCTGATGACGCCGAACACTTCGTAGTGGTTCTGCGTGGCGTCCTGGAACACTTCCTGGGTCGTGCCGGCAGACCCGGGTGCGTAGACGACGCCGGACGTGGCGATCGCGAGCAGTCCGTCCTCGCGTATGGAGTTGGCGAAATATTTGGCGACGTGGCTCGCGAACTGATTGGTCGACTCGTGGCCGTAGAACCATGTTGGGATGGCGAGGCTCTCCATCGAGCTGGGGAAGGCGGTCCGGACAGCATCACCCGCCATCAAGTACTCCGCAGTCGAGTAGTCGGTGTGGGGAGCCAGCAGGGCAATGGCTTCGTCGAGCACCCCGTCAGGATGGGGCGCAAGCCATGCCCCGAGGTTGGCAGCTTCCATCGCTCCCGGCCCTCCGCCACTGGTGACGAGGTAGCCATGGCGTGCGAGTTCCCGCCCGAGCCACACGATGTCGCGATACACGGCGTCGTCGCGGGTGAGGGCGTGGCCACCCATGATCGCGACGACCTTGGGGTGATCGGACAGAAAGTCGTAGAGCGCGTCATCGATTGCATGGTCGTGGATTCGTTGGGCCAGGGCTTCGAGGATCGGAAGCGGCTCCATCCGGGTTCGGAACCAGGCTTGGTGGGCGTAGATGTGGCCATCGACGGTGCCGGCGAGCGGTTCCGCCGAGGATGCGTCGTACCCGTCCATCAACTCATCGACGGTGTACAGCGTGGTGCGAAACGGCCGATAGGGCAGCTCGTCGAAGGTGGCCTGGGTCGCCTCCTCGAAACGCTCGAGGATCGGCTCGGCGGCGCCGTCGCCGAGGCCGGTGGGGGAGCGGTGCGGATGATTCATCCGCATCACTCTCGCATGTTGTGGTGAGCACGCCGTCACCATCTCGTCGATTTCGCTTGCCGTCAGGCGGTGATTTTGCCCCTAAATTTCGCGCGGGCTGTGGCGCGAATCTCACGCGAATTCGCGCGATCACTGAAAAATCAAGGTTTCGGCTTGACGCGCCCTTGTCAGGCGCTTAGTACAGTGATGTAATTACATGGGTCGAATTTCAGGAAGCTCTGACCCAGCGGCGGATATTTGTACTGCGCGATGCGCACCAACCCGGGGTAATCCCACATGCGATACATAACGAATGAAGACCAGGAAGAGCAGAGTTGGCAGGATATGGCCAACTGCCTCGGCGTCGATCCCGACCTCTTCTTTCCCGAACGCGGCGCCTCGACCCGCGAAGCCAAAGAGGTGTGCCGCGGCTGTGTCGTGCGCGAAGACTGCCTCGAGTACGCCCTACAGAACGGCGAGAAGTTCGGTATCTGGGGCGGCATGAGCGAGCGCGAACGACGTCGGATACGTCGCCAGCGGGCTCTCGCCCGGGCCGCAGCTGCCGAGGCAGCCGAAGGGCACTCCTCAACTGCGTAGCGACGCCGCCGATTGGTA
>CBESNZ010000144.1:0-7998 GCA_965531045.1 uncultured Acidimicrobiales bacterium | reverse complement strand
GCGGCACTCGAGAGCGGGGCGCAATGGGTGAGCACCGACTATCCGCTGCCCGGCACCTCGCCATTCTCCGACTACTTCGCGCAGATCCCCGATGGGGCTCCCGCTCGATGCAACCCGGTCAACACCGGTCCGCGCTGCGACGATGCCAAGCTCGAGCGCCAAACCGGATGGCCCAACTGAGCCCCCAAGGGTGCGAGATCGCCGGAACTGTGCGACGCTGATTCGCAACTTTTCGGAGGGTCCAATGACCGGGGCGCAGGAAACCGATCGACGCGGGTTGCGCGAATGGGCAAATCCAGCATGGCTGAGCGGAGGCGACGACCGCGCTGACGTCGTCTTCGTCGTCGGGGTTTTCGGCTTTTTCTTCGTCCTGCAACGCCTCACGAGCCAGGTCGCCGACATCGGCTTCGACGACGTCTCCGACTTTGTCCTGCTCGGGGCTGCGGTGCGGGCGAACCCGCTCAGCGCGGCGGGAGTGGTTGCGCTCTTGGCGGCGGTTTTCCTTCGTGGCCGCCGCCGGGTGTGGTCGCCGTGGGCCTCGCTGCAACATGGCGAGATCCTCCGACTGGTGGTCGCACCGCCGCTCGTGCTGATCGCCTGGCGATTGTCGACGAACGACTACAACTACGTCGCCGGCCAGTGGCACATCGTCGATCGGGTGCTCCTTGTCCTGCTGGTGATCGGCGCTCTGGCCCGGCCGGTGTTTCTCGTGCTGGTGGCGCTCCAAGCGCGGGTGCTGCTCGAGCAATTCGATCTCGTGTCGGGGCTGGGCTCGTCGCAGGCGATGACCAACCTGCTGGTGATCGTCGTGATGGCGGCGGCCGCTACTTTCCTTCTCTACGTCGTCACCGGTCATCGGCGAACCGCGCCGTTCTTCTTGCTGGTGTCCGCTGCGGTGGCCGCCCACTTCTTTTCGCCGGGCTGGGGAAAGCTCAGGTTGGGATGGTGGCGGTCAGACGACGTGAGTAATTTTGCGCAGGCCGGCTACACCGCGGGGTGGAGAGGCGGCGGCGACGGCACGTGGGCGGACACGGTTGCGGATTTCGCCGCGACGTACGCCGTGCCGATGCGACTCGCCACCATGTTGATCGAGCTCGGCGCAGCCGTCGCGGTCTTGCACTACCGGGCGCTACGGCTCTGGCTGCCTTTGGCCGTCGGCTTCCACGTTGCCACGTTCGTCTTTACGGGTTTCTGGTTTGCCGAGTGGATCGTGGTCGAACTCGTATTGTTCGCGCTGCTCATGCAGCGCAGCCTCGCCGCCTGGTTCCAGGAGAACGTCAAGCCCTGGCGGATGGCGCTGGCATTTGCATCGGTGGTCGTGTTTGCCTCGGTCCTGTTCGATGCGCCGCGGCTTGCGTGGTTCGATGCCGACGTCTCCTACGGCTATGAAGTCGACGCCGTTGTCGACGACGGCCGCCGAGTGGCGGTTCCGCTCGACGCATTCGCGCCGTTCACGCAGGATCTCGCGTTCTCCGAGCTCGCGTTCGACGGTGTTGCGCCGGCGGCCTCCGGATACGGCGCGGTCTTTTCCGCCGACCGCCGTGACGATCTTCGCGCCATTCGGACGATAGATGAACTCCTCGCCTACGAGGCATCCCTCGACCCGGTGAGCCCCGAAGCGCAGATGATTGCCCAGAACTTCGTGCTGACCTTCGTCGACTACGCGAATACGGATCCGCTGCGGCCGCTGTCGTGGGCGACGCCGCCATCGCACTTTTGGACCAGCCGGGCCGGTGCCGAGTTCGAGTTCGGCGACCAGATCGTCGAGCTCGAGGTGACCCGCGTGCGGTCGGTGCATTCCGACGAGTCGGCTTCCTCGAAGGCGTTGTTCCGTCGCGAGGTGGTACTGCGTGTCGCGCTCGATGCGACCGGCCGCGCGATGGTGGTGGACGACGCCACCTGACGACACGACCCTGACGACTCGACCCTGACCACCTGCCTGTCGACCTGCCTGACGGGACCCCGCGACGGCTAGCCTCAGCGGGTGGAACGCTTCGGATTTGTCGGACTACCCAATGCGGGCAAGTCCTCTTTGTACAACGCTCTGGCCGGAGGCGGCGCGCTCGCCGCTCCGTACGCCTTCGCGACGACCGATCCGAACATCGGGGTGGCCAAGGTCTTCGACGAGCGACTCGACAAGCTCGCCGAGATGTCGAAGAGCAAGTCGGTCATTCCGGCGAGCGTGCAGTTCGCCGATATCGGCGGCCTGGTCGAAGGGGCGCACTCGGGCGAGGGCCTGGGCAACATGTTCCTCGCCGGGATACGCGAGGTCGACGCCGTCGTGTACGTCCTGCGGGCCTTCGTCGACACCGATGTGCCGGGTCCGACCGACCCGCTCGAGCAGCTCGCCGTGCTCGAGATCGAGTTGAGCCTCGCCGACCTAGACACGGTCGAGAAGCAGGCCGATAAGAAGCGTCGTGCCTCCAAGGGCGATAAGGGTCTGGTCGACGAGGTGCGGGCGCTCGAAAAGGCGCAAGCGATCCTCGAGGACGGCGTGCCGTTGTATCGCAGCGACCTGTCGGCCGACGATCGGGCATTGCTCAAGTCACACTTCCTGCTCACCAACAAGCCGGTCCTGGCGATCGTGAACATCGACGAGGATCAGCTCGAAGACGTCGACGCGGTCGTGGCGCCCGTGCGCGACGAACTGAAGGTGGCCGAGGTGTTCGGCGCGTGCATCCAGCTGGAAGCCGAAGCGGCGCTGTTGCCGATGGACGAGCGGCGTGAGCTCCTCGACGGCTTGGGCCTCGGCGAAGGTGCGCTGCCGAGGTTCGTGCAGGCGGCATACCACGTGCTCGGTCTGCGCACGTATCTGACGACCGGCGAGCAGGAGACCAGGGCGTGGACCTTCCGAGCCGGCTCCAAGGCACCGGCGTGCGCAGGGGTCATCCACGGTGACTTCGAACGCGGTTTCATTCGGGCCGAAACAATCCAGTGGGACGAACTCATCGAGTGTGGATCTTGGGCTGCGGCCAAGGATGTGGGCAAGGTCCGAAGCGAGGGCAAGGACTACGAGGTGCAGGACGGCGACGTCATGGACTTCAGGTTCAATGTCTGAGTTCGGCTCGCGGTCGCCGTCGGGCTCGGGTACGTTCTGAGGCATGGCTTGGTTGGTCGGCGACGGCAAAGTGGTGGCCAGCGCCGAGGTGGCCGACTCCTTCGGTCGGCGACTGAAGGGCCTGCTGGGCCGAGACGAGCTCGAGGGCGCGTTCGTGTTGCTGGGGGCGCGGTCCGTACACACCATCGGCATGCGGTTCGCGATCGATGTGGCCTGGTGCGACGCCGACATGGTTGTACTCCGCACGCTCACGCTGCGGCCGTACCGCGTGACCCGAGCGGTCCGGTCGGCCCGTGCGGTCATCGAAGCTCCGGCCGGAGCGTTCGAACGGTGGGGTGTGGCCGTGGGCGATGAACTCGAGCTCAAGACCGTCAACCCGTCGTGACGCCGGCCCTGGTCCTGGTCGGGACGCCGATCGGCAATCTGGGGGATCTTTCGCCCCGCGCGGTCGAAGAGCTGAGCCGCGCCGATGTGATCGCGTGTGAGGACACCCGCCGCACCCGTTCGCTCCTGCAACACGCAGGAATCGCGGTGCCCAAGCTCCTAGTGGTGAACGACCACACCGAAGTCGACCGGGCCGAAAGCATCGTCGACCTGATCGCCCGAGGTCAACGCGTCGCCTTGGTGTCCGATGCCGGTATGCCGGGCATCTCGGACCCTGGTGAACGGTTGGTTCATGCAGTGGTTGAGGCCGGCCTCAGCGTCGAAGTGGTGCCGGGGCCGAGCGCGTCGCTGACTGCGCTGGTTCTGAGCGGACTGCCTGCCGGCCGCTTTGCGTACGAAGGGTTTCTCCCCCGCAAGGGGAGTGGGCGGGCCGAGCGGCTCGGAGTGGTGGCGATGGAGACTCGGACAACGGTGTTGTTCGAGGCGCCGCATCGGCTGGCTCGGACCTTGGCCGATCTCGTCGATCGATGTGGTCCGGATCGGCCGGTCGCCGTCGGTCGCGAACTCACCAAGCGTTACGAGGAGATGTTTCGGGGCACGCTGGCCGCCGCACTCGAGTGGGTGGGCGACGGGGTCAAGGGCGAGGTCGTCATCGTGCTCGGCGCCGCCCCGCAGGCCGCGACGGCCACCGACACCGACATCGTCGGAGCGCTGCAAGCCGAATTGGCCGCCGGGGCCAGCACCCGCGACGCCGTTGTCGCGGTGACCGACCTCCTGGCAGTGCCAAAGCGGCGGGTGTACGAGATCGCGAACGACCTCGACTGATTTTGGTTACAGGCTCGAGCCGAGTTCTGAGTACGGCTCTTGCACCGCTCCACCGAGCATCGTTACTGCGCCGACGCAGACGACAGCGATCAGCGCGACGAGTAGGGCGTACTCGACGAGGCTGGCGCCGCGTTCGTCGTTCGTGCGCAGAACGATACGGGTTTGCATTGTCGCCCAAAGGCGAATGAGTTGTGTGGTCATTTTGATTCCAGCCCTGGTCTTGGCAGGCGTGAGGGCAAGACTGGTATCGGGTGACGGACGCAAGGAATGAAGCGAATTGGCCCGAACGGACTACCGCCGTGGGCCGTTCAGGCCATCGGGCGCAACGACCGCCCGCGGGTGTCGAAGTCGCCGATTCTGCGGCGGCGTGCCGGGGTCATCCCCGGGACTGTCACACCCCTTCTGCACAATGGCTCCATGGAACTCCTCCTCATCGCCCTCGTCGTCATCCTCGGCGTCACACTGGTCGCCGTGACGCTGTTCGGGTACAAGATTCTTGAGGATCAGCGGGCTGCCGACGCCACGGGCCAACAAAGCGCGGTCGACGCGGCGGTCAAGCAGGTCCTGGTCGAACGCGAGGCCACGGCGCAAACCGTCGTCGCCGATCGGGCCTCCACCGTCGAGGCCGTGGTCAACTCGGCGGTGCAGCAGGCCGCAGCGGCCCTCGATGCCCGGCTCAACGCCGGGTCGGCGCAGATCGACCAACGGATGAAGGCCGGCTCGGCCGAGCTCGACCAGCGCATGATGGCCGGGACCCAAGAGTTGGCGATCCGCACCGAGCTGTTCGAAAAGCAGGCGGGTGCCCTCGGCGAGGGTTTGCAGCGGGTGAACACGCTCGTCGAGCACCTGCGCAAAGAGGGTGCCACCCAGCAAGAGGCGGTCGTCGGTCAGCTGCGTGAAACACAGCGACGCACCGCCGAGCTGCACCAGACCGCCGCCCAGCTCAAGACGGTCCTGGCCAGTCCAAAGAACCGTGGACAATGGGGCGAGCGCATGGCCGAGGATGTTTTGTCCACCGCCGGCTTTCGCGATGGCATCAACTACGTCAAACAGACCAAGATCGCCAGCGGCGGCATTCCCGACTTCACGTTCTTGTTGCCCCGCGGGTTGCAGCTGCACATGGACGTCAAGTTTCCCGTGGACAACTACGTCCGCTATCTCGAGGCCGAGTCCGACGCCGAACAGCAACAGGCGGCGGTGAAGTTCCGGGCCGACGTACGTATGCGCATCAAAGAACTCCAAGGGCGCGGGTACATCGACCCCGAAACCACCGTCGACACCGTCTTGCTGTTCATTCCGAACGAGTCGGTCTACGCGTTCCTCCACGAGAACGACGGTGGTGTCATCGACGTGGCGCTCAAACAAAAGATCGTGCTGTGTTCGCCGGTCACGCTGTTTTCCGTGCTGTCGGTCATTCGCCAGTCGGTCGACAATTTCCGGCTCGAGCAGCGCAGCAGCGAGATCTTGGTCGAGCTCGGCAAGTTCCAGGAAGAGTGGACGAGATTCAGCGACCACCTCGACAAGACCGACAAGCAACTGCAGACCTTCACCAAGTCGTTTTCCTCGCTGGCCTCGACCCGCCGGAACCAACTCGGTCGGTCCCTGAAGCGAATCGACGACCTCGAAGCCGTGCAGTCCGACATCGAGGTGCGTCCACGCTTGGCCGGCGACGAGCCGGCAGCGACGCTCGGGCCAGCGCCACGGTACGAAGCCGACGGCGACGACGCGTTCCCCGACGCAAATGATGGGCCGCACCTCCGGGAGGTCGCGGGCTAACGACCGCTGCCGTAGTCTGGGGCCGTGTCTACACCTGTACTCGTCGCTGTCGCCTGGCCCTACGCTTCCGGATCGCGCCACGTTGGCCACCTTGCCGGCGCCTATCTCCCGGCCGACATCTTTGCCCGTCAACAACGGATCGTGGGCAACGAGGTGTTGATGGTGAGCGGGTCCGACGTGCACGGCACGCCGATTACGGTCCGCGCCGAAGAAGAGGGGGTTTCGCCCCAGGACATCGTCGACCGGTATCACGGCGAGATCGTGCAGCAATGGGACGTTCTCGGTATCTCCTTCGACCTGTACACCACGACGGGCACGGCCAACCATGCCGAGGTGACCCAGGACATGTTCTTGCGCCAACTCGAGAACGGCTACATCGACCGTCGCGTCTCCGAGCAGTTCTACGACCCGCAAGCGCAGCGGTTCCTGCCGGATCGCTATGTCGAGGGCACGTGTCCCAACTGCGGGTACGTCGACGCTCGCGGCGACCAGTGCGACAACTGTTCCAAGACCCTCGACCCGATCGATCTCATCGATCCTCGCTCCAAACTGTCCGGTGCCACCCCCGAGCCGCGCGAGACCGAGCACTTCTATTTCCGTTACTCCGACTTCAACGATCGCCTTCGTGACTACCTGAAGAGTCGTCGAGGCTGGCGCAATCACGTCTTGAACTTCGCAGCGGGCTACGTCGACGAGGGGATGCACGACCGCGCGATCACCCGGGACATCGAGTGGGGTATCGAGCTGCCGGTCGACGACCTCGGCCCGGGCAAGCGCATCTATGTCTGGTACGACGCGGTTATCGGGTACCTCTCCGCATCGAAGGAGTGGGCCCAGACCTCCGGTGATGCCGAGGCGTGGCGCCGGTGGTGGGAGAACCCCGATGCCAACCACGTCTATTTCATCGGCAAGGACAACATTCCGTTCCACGCACTCTTTTGGCCCGCGCAGCTCATGGCATACGGCGGCCTCAACCTTCCCGATCAGATACCGGCCAACCAGTACGTCACGTTCGGTGGGGGAGAGAAGGCGAGTGCCAGTCGCGGTGTCGGTCTCACCATTGCGGAGGCGCTCGAGTTGTTCCAGCCCGACGCGTTGCGGTTTGCCTTGGCGGCATCGCTGCCCGAACAGGCCGACACCGAGATCTCGGTCGCCGAGATCGCTCGCCGAATCAACGAGGAGTTGGTGGCCACGTGGGGCAACCTCGTGAATCGGGTTCTGTCGATGGTGCACAAGAACTGCGATGGTGTCGTTCCCGACGCCGGCGAACTCGCGCCGGCCGACCAGGAACTGTTGGCCGAGGTCGATGCGGCGTTTGCCGAGTCGGCGGCCCAATTCGATGCGGTCGAACTGAAGGCGGGCCTGCGCACGGCGATGGCGGCGGCGCAGGCGGTCAACGTGTACCTGAACGCGACCGAGCCGTGGAAACTCCAGAAGACCGATCCCGCTCGGGCGACCACCGTGCTCCATACCGCCCTCAGCGCGATCAACGGCGTCCGGGTGTTGTTCTCGCCGTATCTGCCAATGTCGGCCGAAACGCTCGACGGCATGCTCGGGCCCACCGACGGGTGGCAGCGCACCGAGTTGGTCCCCGGAGCGCCGATCGCCAAGCCCATACCGTTGTTCCAAAAGGTCGATCTCGATGCGCTCGACGCCGCCGACCGAAGCGAATAGACCGAGCGAGGCGCATGAACTGGATCGATAATCACTGTCACCTGCCGTCGGGCGATGCGGGCGATGCCTTGGTCGAACAGGCCCGCGAGGCAGGGGTCGCCACCATGATCACGGTGGGAACAACCGCCGAGCGTTCGCAACAGTGCATCGACGTCGCCGCTCGCCACGCCGGTGTGTGGGCGACGGTTGGCGTGCATCCCCACGACGCCACCGAAGGCGTCGACGGCCTGCTCCCCCTGCTCTTGGCGCCCAAGGTCGTGGCGATCGGCGAGGCGGGGCTC
>CBESNZ010000143.1:0-8000 GCA_965531045.1 uncultured Acidimicrobiales bacterium | reverse complement strand
TGCCGGACAGGGCGTCGCCGGCGTGCACCTTGACGACATTGCCCGGGGCCAGTTCGGTTTCGAGCGCTTCGACCTGCGCTGCGACCCGGCCAAAGCCGCCGAGTTCGAACTCGACTTCTGCGGTTCCGCTGCCATCGGGCAGGTCGAGGGTGATGTCCTCGCCCTTGAGGTGGCCGTGGTGGTCGTTGATGTGCAGGATATTGAGATCGACCCCGGTGCCCCGCAGGTTGGTTTCGTCGTCGTAGATGATGCCCGTGGCCGACTCGCCGTCGAAGTTCGCAGCCCGAACCCGGGCCGGGGTCACGGTGAACGACTCGTTGCGCTCGGCTCGCTGGTCATCAACGATTCGAACTCGGATCGTGGTGGTGGTCTCCCCACGCAGGATCGTGTAGGTGCGCCGGGGGGTGAGGAAGAAATCGATGGCCGGCTTGGCGGTCCCGGGAGTCATGCGCAACCTGAAATTCACGTTTCGGGTGGTCGGCTTGTCGATACTGGCCGTGAACTCGATGAACCCGTCGCCTTCGTCGGCGCTGCCGTTGGCGATACTCAGCGTTGGCTTGTTCGGTTGATATTCCTCGGGTTGCGCCGCGTTCGCCGTCGCCGTGAGCGACGCCAACAGCAATGCTGCCAGCAGCGCCGAAGCGAATGAGCGAACGGACCACGTCAGTGATGTTCTCATGGGAAGTCTCCTTGGGAAGCGTCGCAACTCGGCACTCCGCAGGCCGTTCGCGCTCCCGACGGCAACCTAGCCACTCTTTGCGGTCCGGTCGATTTCGTTCAGCACCTGCCGCACGATCACCGGCGATTCATCGCCGCTTCTTCGGCCAGTCTTCGATGCAGCGCTCGGACACCGGTATCGGCCGATTGGCTCGAAGCCGGTCCCGTTCGGAGATGTGCAGGCTCGCCGGAAGCCGAGGATCGAGTGAGTCCAGATACCCCGCAGAGCTCGACTCGACGAAATCCCACGTGCCGGACGTCCCGTGGCCCAGAACCCCGGCAATGTCTCGCGCCGCCGCCCCGACGTCACTGTGGACGTGCTTGCGGCCTTCCCTCCGGGCTGCCCATTCATCGATCAGGTTACTGAGTCGTCCCACATCGGCCTCCGCTGAGGACCTTAGTCGGCGAGGATGGAGTGGATGTCGCCGCGCAACTCCGGAATGCCGGTGCCCTTCGCCGCGCTGACCCAGCGGACGTCGGACGACGGCACACCGAGTGCTTTGAGGATCTCGTTCTTGCGGGCATTGCGTTTGGACGACTTGACCTTGTCCCACTTTGTCGCGACGAAGCGATAGGGCAAATCGATGTGCTCGAGCCACTCGATGGTTTGGAGGTCGAGCTTGGTCGGGCCGATCGCGCCGTCGATGAGAACGATGCCGGCGAGGAGTGTTTCGCGGGTGCTGAGGTACTCCTCGATCAACGCCTTCCACTTCTGTTGGTCGGCCTTCGGACCGTGGGCGAAGCCGTAGCCGGGCAGATCGACGAGCCAGCGTCCGGGCGTGCCACCTTCGATTTCGAAGATGTTGAGCAGGCGGGTGGCGCCCGGCGTTTTCGACGTCCGAGCCAACCGGGTCTGGTTTGCCAACGCGTTGATCAGCGAGGACTTGCCGACGTTGGACCGACCGATGAAGGCGACCTCGGCATCTGCCTCGGGCAACTGGCTGACCTTGGCCGCCGACTGGACAAAGCGAAGACGCAGCGGAGATGACACGTCGTCAGGGTAGGCCCAAACCGTGATCGTGGCGTCCGACACCGGGGCGTTGTCGGTCGCCGGTCGACGACGGCTCGTCGCGATCATGGGCCTGGAGCTCTGACCACGATTTGCCCCGCTCCACATTCGGCTCGCGCTGCAGGCCCAGGACATGTTCGCCGACGATGTTGCGCTGCACGGCGAAGGTGCCGCCGCCGAGCGTGAGCGCAGGGGAGAAGAGGAATCCGTAGTGCCAGAGTGGGTCGACGTCGTCCGACTGGCGGTCGAAGTTGACCTCGGTCGCACCATGTCGCATCCTGCCGGGAATCGTCCCGGGAGGTCCTGAACCCTCGAGCATCCCCGCGGCTCCGGCGATGTCCTTGGCCAGGGCCATGACGTGTTGTCCATGTTCGTCGGCCATGATCTTTTGAATCGATGCCTCCGGCCCTGGAGTTCGGCCGGCGAGGCGGGCGCTGAGTGTGCGGAGCCGGTTGAGGCGAAGCACCTCGCCCTCGCAATGCAGCGCTGCGAGGCGCTGGCGAAGAAGCGGGTCGGCCGCGCCGCCGTTGGCGACCACATTGTCGATGAGTAGCTGCGCCGAAGGGCCGGCTCCCCAGAGTGATCCCGCCGACGACAGGGAAACCCGCTCGTTGGCCAGCGTGACCTTGGCCAATCGCCAGCCATCACCCTCTTCGCCCACGCGCAGCGACACGGGTATTCGCACATCGTCGAAGAACACCTGGTTGAACGCGTGGGCGGTCGTCATGTCGACGATGGGTGTCATCGTGATACCCGGGGTGTCCATCGGGCAGATGAAATAGGAGATTCCCCTGTGTTTCGCGACGTGGGGGTCGGTGCGGGCGATGAGAATCCCAAACGCCGACCAATGGGCGCCGCTGCTCCAGATCTTCGATCCGTTGACGACGTACTCGTCGCCGTCGCGCACCGCCCGGGTGGACAGCGACGCAAGGTCGGAGCCGGCGTCGGGCTCGGAAAACAGCTGACACCAGATTTCCTCGGCCCGGAGCAGTGGCGGAAGGTAGCGCGCCTTCTGATCGTCGGAGCCGGCCACCAGAAGGGTCGGACCCGCCCACCCGGTGCCGATGGGATTGACCGGTCGCCGGATGCCTGCGGCCCGCAGTTCGTCGTCGATGATGAGTTGGTGCATCGGGGCCGCATCGATGCCGTAGGGCACCGGCCAATGCGGCATCGCGTAGCCCGACTCCACCAGCTCGCTGGGGGTCGGTTCGGGATTGGCCGAGATCCACCCGCGGACCGCTCTTCGCCGTGGGTCGTCGTCGGGCGGAAGGTCGAAATCCATATCGTCCCGACCGTAACCTTTCGGTTGTCGAACCGCCGCTAACGCCGCCGCTCGAGCGGCAATTCGATCGGGCCTCGCAGCGCCATGTGCTGCTTCCACGTCAGGTCGTCGGGTTCGATGGCGAAGTCGGGAAAGGCGTCCAGAAAGCACTCCAGCCCGATGCGGATCTCCATACGGGCCAGGGAAGCGCCGAGGCAGTGGTGTATGCCATGGCCGAACGCAACGCCCCGTGGGTCGGCCCGATCCAACTGCAACCGGTCGGGGTCCTGCCAACGCCTGGGGTCGCGATTGGCAGCACCCAGCAGCACGATGATGTTTTGACCCTTCTTGATCGCTGCGTCGCCTATCGAGAAGTCTCGCGCTGCGGTGCGCGGGTCGAGTTGGAGCGAGGTGTCGTAGCGAAGGAACTCCTCGACCGCGTTGGGCCAAAGTGCTGGATTCTCGCGTAGGAGTCGACACTGATCTGGATGCTGCGAAAGCGCAAGCATCGCCGTGCCGAGGAGACCGCTGGTTGTTTCGTGGCCGGCGAACATCAAGAACATCGCGAGCGCAACGATCTCGAACCGGTCGAGGCGATCATCGGCATCCTCGGCGGTCAGCATCGCCGAGAGTAGATCTGCGGTGGGGTTCGCCCGGCGTGATTCGATGATGCTCGTGAAATAGGCGATCCCGTCGAGCATCGTCGCTTCCACGGCGGCGGGGTCGAAGGCGGGAATAGGGTTGAGGAAATCCGTGAGCGCGTCCGACAGTTGCTCCGTGAACGCTCGGTCCTCGGCTGGAAGGCCGAGGAGTTCGGCGATCACGTAGATCGGCAGGGGAGCGTTGTACGCGGCAAAGATGTCGGGCTGGTCGTCGTCGTCGTCGATCTCGGCGAGCAGCCGCTTCGCCTCGGCGCGGGTGGCTTCTTCGAGTTGGGAAATTTGCTTCGGGGTGAAGGCCGAACTGACCAGGCGCCGCAGTCGAGAGTGGTCGGGGGGATCGACGAAGAGCAGGAACTTCGTCATGAGCTCGCGAACCTGCGGATGCATCGAATTGTGGGGTTTACACGCCAACACCAGCGCGGTTTGTCCGCCGACCATGACGTCGGGCGACGACAGCACCTGCTTGGCTTCGTCGTACCCGGTCACAAACCATTGTTGAAACCAGGGATTCCACGCGACTGGGCCGTCGGCCCGCATCGCGGCGTGCATCCGGTAGGGGTCTTGCCCTCCATCGCCCGGAAAGGGATTGCCCCAACGGGTCCGGCCGTAGACGAGGCCCGAAAGCTTCGGGTGCCTGGCGGCGATGCGGGCGAGCGGCAGTGCGACTCGATCGATGCGCGACACACGGTAGGGCTCAGACACGGGGTCAGCCTCCCGCGAATCCGATGGTCACAACAATGCGGCGCGTATCCTCTGCAGGGCACTGGCGACCTCGGTCGACCGTTCGATCAGCGGCCGGTTCCCTGGTTTCACAAAGCCGGCCGACACCGCTGCATCGAGGAACTCGGCGAGTGGCCGCCAGTAGTCGGCGACGTCGAGAAGCACGACCGGCTTGATCAAGGCGTCGGTGTGCAGGCCGAGTTGGCTCCAGGTCGCGGATTCGAAGACCTCTTCGAAGGTCCCATAGCCGCCTGGTAGCGCGACGAACCCGGCAGAGAGTTCGTACATCTTCTTCTTGCGTTCGTGCATGTCGGCGACGATGTGCAATTCGGTCAGGCCGTCGTGGGCGATCTCGCGGTCGCGAAGGCTTTCGGGAATGACGCCGATGACCTCACCTCCGGCGCGCAGCACGGTGTCGGCGACGAGGCCCATCAACCCGACGCTGGCGCCGCCGTACACCAGGCCGATGTCGGCTTTTGCCAGAGCGGTCCCCAGCGCCACGGTGAGGTCGGCGTAGGCGGGATCTGTCCCCGGGGCCGATCCGCAGAAAACGCAGATGTTCATCGCGCCGCTATCCCAGGCCAGTCAGGTCGGCCAGATCCACCACGGTGCATGTCGGCGGCAGGTCGTCCACGACTTGGTTGTACCGCAGGCCGAACGTGCCGTGCCGATGGTGATTGGTGTCCATCCAATTACCAACGCCGGGATCGGTCGCGGAGCAGATGATTCGACACGATCCGTCGGGCTCGTAGCGGGCGGTGTGCTTGTTCACCGTGACGGAGAGGTAGCGGTAGTCGAGCGACTCCTCCCAAATGTTGTTGATCTGGAAGTTCCAGTAGAAGGCGCGAACTGCGGGTACATCGATGACGAGTGCCTGATGGGGCTCCAGCGACCAATAGCCGTGGCGGAAGAGCTGGTTCGGATCGGCCCACCCGCCGGCTGCATCGTCATCGGGCAAGAACTCGAGCGTGTTCGGGCGGTCGAGGAAAAGGTCGTTGACCCAGCCGTTGAACTTCTGGGCGACACCATGCACGAACAGGCCGGCCATGGCGAGGCCGTTGACGAGGTCGTCGGCGCTCATCGGGTCGGGCACGTCGGTCGGTGGGTCGAGACACTCGATCTGCAGGTCGGAGGGCACTTCGCTGGTGCGGTCGAGGTAGAAGTTGCGGACGATGACCGAACTGGTCCACGGTTCCATCTGAAGCCACTGTTGGCCCGGCCCAAGGGTCGGTTCGGCAACGCTGGCGATCAGGTCGAGTACCCGATCGGCATCCGGATCGTTGTCCTCGATGTAGCCCTGCCGTCCCGGCACGGAGTCACCCGTGCCGTACCCTCCCGAATAGGCCCCGATGCCGAGGTAGTTGACCGTCCCGCGACGCCCACGGATGCGGTACGAGTACGTCGAGTCGATCCCCACGTTCTGGTAGTAGGCATCGGGATTGTCGCAGCCGATCTTCAGTTGGTTCGGCAGCGGCTCGATGCGCGGGAACACCCGATTGTTGTTCTCGAGGTACGAGTTCAGTCCACCGCGTGCGAGTCGGCTGAGGTACCGAAACCCTTCGATGCGATCGAGGGGATCGTCCGACTGGTCCAAGATGAGCTGGCCGGCGCTCTTCAGCGTGTCGCAGTAGTCGTTCCATGCCTGCCCGGACACTGCGGCTTCGAGGGCTTCCGACATGATGGTCTCCTAGACGCGGTGCTCGAGGGGTTCGCCCTTGAGGTAGTGCTCGAGGTTGGTGCGAAAGGTCTTGTGCACGTTCACGAACATGGCGGAGGGAATCGACGCGCAGTGATACGACAGCGAGAGCCGCGGCGCATCCCAAAGGGGATCGTCGGCGGGTAGTGGTTCGGTGCCGGCGACGTCGAGGGCGGCGCTGCCGAGGTGGCCGGATTCGAGCGCAGCGATGAGTGCACCCTCGTCGACCAGGCTGCCACGGCCGACGTTGCAGAAAAAGGCGCCGGGACGCATCGCTGCGAGCGCATCGGCGTCGATCATGCCCCTCGTGGTCGGGCTGTCCGGAACCGCGGCGATGACGGCGTCGACGCTTCCGAGCATGTCGTGGAGTTGCTCGGGCCGAAACTGTTGATCGATGCCGGGGGTCGCGGCAGTCGACGACCGGACGACATGGACCTTCATGTCGAAGGCCCGGGCCCGGTGTGCGATGGCCGAGGCGATGGCGCCGTAGCCGATCAGGCCGAGGGTTTGGCCGGCGAGTTGCTGTCCGAACTGTGGCGCCCAGTCGTGTTCGGTCTGGCGCTCGCGCAGGGCAGCAAAATGCTTGTTGGCTTCGATGAGTCGGCCGATGGCGAACTCGGCGATGCCGGTGGCGTTCGCCCCGCCATTCGACGTGACCGTGATGCCGGCCTCGGCAAAGTTGCACGGGCCGAACTGATCGGTGCCGGCGCCGACCGCCTGCACCCACCGCAGGCCGGGAGCCAGGGTCGTGACGTTGGACGGCGCGTCGATGGCGAGCAAGATTTCGGCGGGCGCGATGGCGGCCAATTGTTCCTCGGTCGGCGTTGGTTCGAGCGGCTGCCACGCGGAGGTGTCACCGCCACCCTTTGCCGTGCGGACGGCGTGGGGATCCTCGTACGGTTCGACGTGGACCCGGATCTGCGAATCGAGTGCTTCGATCGCTGCGACCTCGAGCGCGAAGGCTTCGGGATCGCCGAACCACCAGGTTGGATACAGAATGCCGATGTGCATTCGCACGAGCCTATGTGACCGCCGCGAACGCTGGCCAAAGCCGCGTTGCGGTGCCTGCGAGAAAGGAGTGGCGGTCGGCCGCATGGAGGGGCGCGGTCCATCCGACGATCTCGGCGACTTGCTCTGCGTACGGCATGGTCCGGTGCTGCGGGAAGTCCGACCCCCAGACCAGACGGTGCGCCCCGAACTCCGCCACGAGTTGGCCGAGTACTTCGGCCGGGTCGCGGTCGGGAGCGCACAGGTCGATGGCGGTCGGTGTGACCTTGAGGTTGAGGTTTGTGAGGGAGACGAGCGGTTTCAGCTCCGAGTCGTCTGCTGATGGGTTGGTTCGCAGATCGGCAAAGCCGCAGTGGTCGAGGACAAAAGGAACGTCTGGCCATCGCCGCACGAGGCGTTCGACTCGTCCGAGGTCGTGCGCCTGCACGCACAGCACCACGACGAGGTCGTACCGCGATGCGGCGCCGACCAGGCGGTCACCTTCGGGCCCGTCGAGCCAAGGCTCCGAGGGCGTAGGGATGTGGAAGAGGCGGGGGGGGCCGGGGGTGGTGGGGGGGCCGCGGTGGCATTGGGTGTGTTGCTCACCGCGCCGGGCACGCCCTGCGCCTGCACGGCTGCGGCTGCGCCGCCAACGTTGCCAGACTCGGAAATCTGCTCACTGCGCACCACCGAAGCTTGTGGACCGTAGCTTTCGCGTGCCTCTTCGGTCTGGGCGAAATCCATGTCGACGCTGACCTGGGTGCTGACGCGGCCGCGGCCGGTCATTGGCTCCAGTAACTGCTGGATGCGCTGGACGTAGACACTTTCCTGCTTGCGCTGCTGCTCGAACTGCTTTGCGCCGATCGCTTCTTCGCTGTCAGGATCTGCGTTGGAGAGCATGCGCCCCGTCTGGTCGACCACCGTCACCCCACTGGCCGGGAGGCCGGG
>CBESNZ010000142.1:0-8010 GCA_965531045.1 uncultured Acidimicrobiales bacterium | reverse complement strand
CAACAGCTCGTCGCCCTGGGGTATCGACGCGAACCGCAGGTCGAACACCGCGGTGAGGTGGCGATTCGCGGCTCGATCGTCGATGTCTTTCCCTCGACCGCCGAGGTCCCGATCCGGATCGACCTGTGGGGTGATGAGGTCGAGCGGCTCACCGAATTCTCCGTCAGCGATCAGCGCTCTCGCGTTCCGGTCAGCGAGGTCGAGATCTTTCCGGCCCGTGAGCTCCTCCCGAGCGTCGACGTGCGCGAACGGGCCGAGAAGCTGCTGGCGTCGGACCCGTGGGGCGCTGAGCAGTGGGACCGAATCGCGCAGGGCCAGATCTTCGACGGCATGGAGTCCTGGCTTCCCTGGCTGACGCAGGACCGACGCCTCTTACCCGATTTGCTTCAGGGCGACGCGCTGATCGTTGTGATCGAGCCGAAACGGGCCACCGATCGCGCCAACGACCTGTTGGCCGAGGAAGCCGACCTCGCCGCAACGCTGGCCCGAACCTGGGGTGCGGTGGCCGAGAACGAAGAGGCCGACCTGCCCCGCATGCACGTGCCGTTCGAGGGCCTGCTGTCCAACACCGACGCCCCCGTTTGGACCGCGACCTCGGTGGCCGAGGGGCCATCGGTCGCGGCGGTGGCTGCGACCGGTTGGAATCCCGTCGTCGGCGATGGCGCAGGGCTGATCGACCAGATACATGCGCTGCTCGCCGACGACGCATACATCGCGGTGGCGGCGGATGGCGAGGGGTCGGCGCAACGACTCGCGCACCTCCTGAGCGATCAGGGCGTCGACTTCCCGGTCAGCGAGTCGGGGACGTTCGACCGAACCACCCCCGGCGGCCAGATCGTCGTCGCGCCGCTCGAACGCGGCTGCGTGCTCAGCGAGGCCAAGGTCGCAGTGCTCACCGAGTCCGATGTCACCGGACGGCGACGTTCGCACCGGCAGGCTCGTCCCCGGAAACGCCAAGAGTCCGCCGGGTTCTTCGAGGATCTCGCGCCGGGGAACTACGTGGTGCACTACCACCATGGCGTGGCCCGTTTCGGGGGCATGGTGACCCGGGCGATCGGTGGAAACGAACGCGACTACTTGCTGCTCGAATACCGGGGCGACGACAAGCTGTACGTTCCGTCCGACCAGATCGACGCGGTCCGTCACTACACCGGCGGCGACAGCCCCACCCTGTCGAAGATGGGCGGCGCCGACTTCGACAAGCAGAAGGCCAAGGTTCGCTCTGCGGTGCAGGAGATCGCGCAAGAGCTGGTCGTGCTGTACCAGACGCGGGTCACGACCACCGGCCACGCGTATGCCGCCGATACGCCGTGGCAGGCCGAGCTCGAAGCGTCGTTCCCGTTTCAAGAGACACCGGATCAACTCACCGCCATCGCGGACGTGAAGGCCGACATGGAAGCCGAATCGCCCATGGACCGACTGGTGGTCGGCGACGTGGGTTTCGGCAAGACCGAGATAGCGGTCCGCTCCGCCTTCAAGGCGATCCAGGATGGCAAACAGGTCGCCTGCCTCGTACCGACGACGCTGCTTGCCCAGCAGCACTTCCAAACGTTCTCGGAGCGCTATGCGGGCTTCCCTGTTCGGGTCGAGGTCCTCAGTCGCTTCCTCACCAATGCGCAGGCCAAGAAGGTTGCGGCGGCGGTGCGCGACGGCGAGGTCGATCTCATCATCGGCACCCACCGGTTGTTGTCAGACGATGTCTCGTTCAAGCAGCTCGGACTGCTGATCGTCGACGAAGAACAACGCTTCGGGGTGTCGCACAAAGAGGCGATCAAACAGTTCAAGACCGACGTCGATGTGTTGACGCTCACCGCCACGCCGATCCCGCGGACCCTCGAGATGAGTTTGACCGGGATCCGGGACCTGTCGATGCTCAACACCCCGCCGATGGCGCGCCAGCCGATCCTCACCTATGTCGGCGAGCACGACAACCGGGCCATCGCCGAAGCGATACGGCGCGAGCTGTTGCGGGAAGGCCAGGTGTTCTTCGTCCACAATCGGGTGAAGGACATCGAACGCACCGCCTCGCAGCTCCGCGAGCTTGTTCCAGAGGCTCGGATCGCAATCGCGCACGGTCAGATGGACGAAGGAACGCTCGAGCAAGTGGTCCTCGACTTCTGGGAGGGCGAATACGACGTGCTGGTGTGCACCACCATCATCGAGTCGGGCATCGACATGCCGACGGTGAACACGCTCGTGTGTGACCGCGCCGACTTACTCGGCCTCGGCCAGATGCACCAACTGCGCGGCCGCGTCGGCCGCGCCGGCATGCGGGCGTACGCGTACCTGTTGTATCCGCGCGACAAGGCGCTGTCCGAGGATGCGTACGAACGGCTCCGCACCATCGGTGAGGCGACCGACCTCGGCTCGGGGTTCAAGATCGCGATGCGCGACCTCGAGATTCGCGGGGCCGGGAACCTGCTCGGTGCCGGGCAGTCAGGCCACATCGCAGCGGTCGGTTACGACCTCTATTGCCAGATGGTGACCGAGGCCGTGGCCGAGCTCAAGGGGGAAACCAAGAAGGATCCGGTCGAGATCCGGGTCGAAGTTCCCATCGATGCCTTTCTCCCCACCGAGTACGTCACCAAGGAAGAGCAGCGGCTCGAGGCATACCGCCGTTTGGCCGTCGTGGCGTCGCAGGAGGAAGTCGAGGACATCCGCGCCGAATGGCTCGACCGGTACGGCCACGTGCCCCCTTCGGCCGAGGCGCTGCTTTCCGTCGCCGGGCTGCGGGCCGAATGCGTACGTACCGGCGTCACCGACCTCACCGTCACCAAGGGTCCTGGCTTCGGCGGCTCGGCGTGGGTCGCTCGAATATCGCCGGTCCAGTTGCCGACGAGCAAGCAGATCCGCCTCAACCGGCTCTATGGGAAGTCGGTTTTCAAGGAGGACGCCAGCTTGCTCGTGCTCGAGATGAAGCAAGCCGCCGACCCCGTCGCGCAGGTGCTTGCCGCGTTCGGTGACCTCCTCCCGCCCGACGACGAGTAACCTCTGCGGCTGTGAATACGTTCTCACTGCATCCAATCTCACTGCATCCAATCAAGAAGGTGACGTTGCTCGCCGCGGCGGTCTTGCTGATGGCCAGCGCCTGCGCAACCGACGATGTCGTGCTCACCGTCGACGATCAAGAGCTCACCCGACACGACATCGCCGACGTGCTCGGCACCAATGTCATCGGCGAAGATGGTCGGGATCTGCAGTGTGTTGTCGTTTCCACCTTGGAGGGCAAGACGATGACCGAGCGAGAACTCGTCGTGGGCGCCGACGAGCGCAAACTCGCCACGGACGTTTTGGAGGCGGCAGCCCAGCCTCCGGCGCCGACGGCGTGTGACCTCGATTCGCTCGCTCGCCTGATCATCTTGGCCTACGACGATGGCGATCTCGAGCTGCCGGACCCTTCGAGCGAAGGAGTCGGGCTCGTGGTACTCGAGGCCTTGAACGGTCCATTGGCACAGGTCGCCGGGGCCCACTCGGCCACCTTGGCCGACGCGCAGGCCGCCAACATCGAGGTCGATCCGGTACTCGGATTCGTGTGGGACGCCAACTCCGGTTTGGTCCCCGCTTGAGCGGTTCGGCAGGGCACGGCGCTGCGGCGGAGTCGGCCGGAGCGGCGCTGATGCGTTTCGACGATCTCGTCGCTCGACTTCGCACGGACTGCCCGTGGGACGCCGAGCAAACCCACGCGAGCTTGCGGCGGCATCTGCTCGAAGAAACCTACGAAGTGCTCGACGCGATCGACGACGTCGAAGCCGGCGAACCCCACGGCTACGCCGACCTGCGAGAGGAGTTGGGCGACCTCTTGTTTCAGGTCTTCTTCCACTCCCGCCTCGCGACCGAGGCGGGGCACTTCGACCTCGCAGATGTTGCGACCGACGTGCACAACAAGTTGCGGGACCGGCATCCGCATGTGTTCGGAGCCAGCGAAACCAGCGAGGCCGCCGGCGTCGATGCCGATGAAGTGCTCGAGTCGACCGAGCAGGTGTTGTTGAACTGGGAGCAGCTGAAAAAGGCCGAGAAGGGGCGGTCGTCGGTGATGGATGGCATGCCGGCGTCCTTGCCGGCGTTGCTGTTGGCCTCGAAGACGTTGAAAAAGGCCGAAAGCGTCGGTTACGGGTTCGCCACCGAAACCGACGCCCGTCAAGCCGCAACCGAGGCGCTGGCCGCGCTGAACAACGGAGGCGATGCCCCAGACGACCAAGCGGTGGGTAACCTGTTGCTTGCGGTTGTGGGGGTAGCGCGGCATCACGACATCGATGCGGAAATGGCGCTGCGGGCTGCGACGGTTGGTGTGCAAGCCGAGGTACGAGCGACCGAGGCAAAGCGCACGACCTCGTAGACGCGTTCGCCGGTAGAGCACGTTCTGCCGTCCTTACGTTGTGACCGCGCTCCGCGCGATCGATTCGCGCGGTGGGTGAACACATGAGTGGTCGGTTTTGGCTAACCTCTCAACCGGTTCGTCCAGGTTTGCCGAGCACCGTCACAGAGCATGGGTTGTACATGAGCGAGATAGTCGAAGTTGTTGGCCGAGAGGTCTTGGATTCCCGAGGAAATCCGACCGTCGAGGTCGAGGTGTACCTCGACAGCGGGGCAATGGGTCGGGCGATCGTTCCGAGTGGCGCGTCGACGGGTCAGTTCGAGGCCGTCGAACTGCGTGACGGCGGCGAACGATTCATGGGCAAGGGCGTGATGAAAGCGGTCGGCTTCGTCAACGGCGAGATCGCCACGCACGTGCGTGGCCACGACGCGCTCGACCAGCGAACCCTCGACGCGGCGTTGATCGCCCTCGACGGCACGGAAAACAAGGCGCGCATCGGCGCCAACGCCATCCTCGGTGTGTCGCTGGCTGCGGCCAAGGCCGCCGCCGCCGAGCTCGAGATCCCGCTGTACAAGTGGGTGGGCGGTCCGCATGCCCACGTGCTTCCGGTACCGATGATGAATGTCCTCAACGGCGGCGAACACGCCGACAACAACATCGACCTCCAGGAATTCATGTTCATGCCGGTCGGGGCGGCATCGTTCTCCGAAGCGCTCCGATGGGGGACCGAGGCCTACCACACGCTGAAGAAGGTGCTCGCCGACCGCGGCTTGTCCACCGCCGTCGGCGATGAGGGTGGATTCGCGCCCAACCTGAAGAGCAATGAAGAAGCGGTGCAGTTGCTCATGGAGGCCATCGAAATCACCGGGCTCACCCCCGGCGAACAGATGGCGATCGCGCTCGACCCGGCATCCACCGAATACTTCGTCGACGGCAACTACGTCCTGGCCGGCGAAGATCGAACTCTGTCACCTGACGAAATGGTGGCGTACTTCGTCGACTGGTGCGACAAGTACCCGATCGTGTCGATCGAGGACGGCATGGCCGAAGAGGATTGGGACGGGTGGGCGTCGATGACCGACGCGCTGGGTGCGAAGGTGCAGTTGGTCGGTGACGACCTCTTCGTGACCAACTCCGAGCGGCTCGCCCGTGGCATCGAGGCCGGCGTGGCCAACTCGATCCTCGTGAAGGTCAACCAAATAGGTTCGCTCACAGAAACGCTCGAGGCGGTCGATCTGGCCACCCGCAGCGGCTACACCTCGGTCATGTCGCACCGTTCGGGCGAGACCGAGGACACCACCATCGCCGACCTGGCCGTGGCGACGAACTGCGGGCAGATCAAGACCGGCGCACCGGCACGAAGCGACCGCGTCGCGAAGTACAACCAGTTGCTGCGCATCGAAGAAGATCTTGGTGAAGCAGCGTCGTTCCGCGGACTCGGTGCGTTGGCGGGCAGCCAATCGTGAGCGACACGCCGAACGGCGGTCGACAATCGGTGTCCGCCCGCGTTGCAACCGCCCGACCTGCGGCGATGAAGGCCGGCATCGTCGCGGTCGCCCTGCTGCTGCTCGTCGTTGCGTGGTTCCTCGTGGTGCGCCCGGTCGGGGCATGGTTTGATGTGCGAACAGAGGCAGCCGAACTCGAGGCCACCCTGGCGCAGGTGGAACAGTCGAACAAGAACCTCGAAGCGCGACGCGACGCCTTGTTCACCGCAGAGGAAATCGAGCGTTTGGCGCGCCGCGACTACAACCTCGTGCTGCCGTTCGAGGAGGCCTACGCGGTACTTCCCCCGCCGGCCCGCGACGCCTCGTGGTATCACCGCTGGCCGTACTGATCGACCAACCCGAATCGGTGGGTCGAACCCCGTCGTCGGTACCGCGCGCTTTCCGAATTTCAAGCGGAACGACGGTGTGGCTAGTCTGTCCACCGATCTGGCCGAGTCGGCGGATCCGAGGGAAAGAGTGCATATGAGTGTTGTTGGAACGCGGGTGCTGCGAAAGGAAGATCCCGGCTTCTTGTCGAAGGGCGCGACCTACGTCGCCGACCTCGACGAGCCGCTTCTCGTCGGAGCGAAGTACGTCACGTACGTTCGTTCCACCATGGCCCATGCCGAGATCTTGTCGGTCGATGTCAGCGAGGCCCGTGCCATGGAAGGTGTCGTCGGCGTCTTCACCGCTGACGATCTCGACGCCAACGTCGCCATCACGCCCGGAATGGTCCCGATGTTCCCCGAACCGATGATGCTGCGGCCCACGCTGGCGACGGGGCGCGTGCGCTTCGTCGGCGAGCCGGTCGCGGTCATCGTCACCGATGCAGCCCAGCAGGGCGAGGACGCCGCCGAGGCCGTGTTCATCGACTACGAGCCCCTCGAAGCGGTGATCGACATGGAGGCCGCGAAGACCGACGCCTCCGTCATCTACCCGGACGTCGGCACCAACACGGCGATCGACTTCGTGGCGTTCGGTATGGCCACCGGGATCACCGACGAGTTCTTTGCCGACTGCGAGGTGACCGTCAGTCAACGAGTGGTGAACCAACGCACCGCGGCATGCCCGCTCGAGGTTCGATCCGCCGCCGTGGCCTGGGACGATGGCGACATCCACATGTGGGTGAGCAGCCAAGCGCCCCACAATGTCAGCGGTGCACTGGCGACGGCGTACGAGGTGCCGGTGCACGTCAAGTGTCCCGACGTCGGTGGCGGGTTCGGGGCCAAGATTGCGCCGTACCCCGAAGAGATCTTGTTGCCCTGGCTTGCCGCCAAGGTGGGTGCGCCCGTGCGCTGGTTCGAGAACCGCACCGAGAACATGACCGCCATGGGGCCGGGGCGAGCGCACACCCATGTCGTCACCCTCGGGGGTAGCCGCGATGGCAACGTCACCCACGCCCGACTCGAGATGCTTGCCGATGCCGGCGCGTACGCCCGCCTGGGTGCATTCCTGCCGTACTTCACGCACCAGATGGCGTCGGGCACCTATCACATTCCCAATATCGAGACCACCGCCTCGGCGGTGGTCACCAACACCACGCCCACCGAGGCATACCGCGGCGCCGGTCGCCCCGAAGCCACCGTCAGCATCGAGCGGGGCATGGACGTGTTCGCCGCCGAAATCGGTATGGACGCCGTCGAACTCCGGCGAAAGAACTTCATCACCCCCGAGCAGATGCCGTACGACACCGGCCTCGGTACCACGTACGACTCCGGTCGCTACGAGCACTCGATGGACCTCGCCCTCGACGCCGCCGGTTACGCCGACCTTCGCGCCGAACAACAGCGGCGCCTCGATGCCGGCGAGACCAAGCTGCTCGGTATCGGCGTGGCGTCCTACGTCGAGATCACCGCCGGGCCGGCACCGGGGGGCAGCGAGTTCGGCAAGGTCGAGATCCTGCCCGATGGCACCGCGAAGGCGTACTCCGGATCCTTTTCCCACGGACAGAGTCACAAGACCACCTTCGCCCAGATCGTTGCCGACCAGCTCGCAATGTCGGTCGACGATGTCGTGATCGTGCAGGGCGACACCGACCTCGTCCCCCGTGGTCAGGGCACCAATGCGTCGCGGTCCACCCAGATCGGTGGGTCGGCGGTGTACGAAGCGGCCAACGTCGTGGTCGACAAGGCCAGGCACCTGGCTGCCGACCTCCTCGAGGCCAGCGTCGACGACGTGGTGCTCGACGCCGATTCCGGGACCTTCCACGTC